>JBGVOJ010000129.1:0-17284 GCA_045126415.1 Eubacteriales bacterium
TATCACAATCAACACCAGACACGTTGAATACGAAACCGAAACCCGTCACTACGCACACGTTGACTGCCCTGGTCACGCCGACTATGTTAAGAACATGATCACCGGCGCTGCTCAGATGGACGGCGCGATCCTCGTAGTTGCTGCTTCCGACGGTCCGATGCAGCAGACCCGTGAACACATCCTTCTTGCTCGTCAGGTAGGCGTTCCCGCAATCGTTGTTTACATGAACAAGTGCGACCTCGTTGACGACGAAGAACTTCTCGAACTCGTTGAAATGGAAATCCGTGAACTTCTCTCCGAATATGATTTCCCGGGCGACGATATTCCGATCATCCGTGGTTCTGCTCGTGAAGCTCTCGAATCCGCTAACACCGATGCTTCCGCTCCGGAATATGCATCCATCCACGAACTCATGGCTGCTGTTGACGAATACATTCCTACTCCTGAAAGAAAGAGCGACCTGCCTTTCCTGATGCCTGTAGAAGACGTATTCTCCATCACCGGTCGTGGTACCGTTGCTACTGGTAGAGTAGAACGTGGTACCGTTAAGATGTCTGATACCGTTGAAATCGTTGGTCTCTCTGACGAAAAGAAGACCACCGTTATCACCGGTGTTGAAATGTTCCGTAAGCTCCTTGACTCCGCTGAAGCTGGTGACAACGTAGGTCTCCTTCTCCGTGGTATCGACAAGAAGGCTATCGAACGTGGTCAGGTTCTCTGCAAGCCCGGCTCCATCCAGCCTCACACTGACTTCATCGGTCAGGTTTACGTTCTTACCGAAAAGGAAGGCGGCCGTCAGAAGCCCTTCTTCTCCGGTTACAGACCGCAGTTCTACTTCAGAACTACCGACGTTACTGGTACCATCAAGCTTCCGGAAGGCACCGAAATGTGCCGTCCTGGTGACAACGTAGACATGGGCGTTGAACTCATCACCCCCATCGCTATCGAAAAGGGTCTCCGCTTCGCTATCCGTGAAGGCGGTCGTACCGTTGGTTCCGGCGTTGTTATCGATATCAACAAGTAATTAATTTCTCATAAATTAATTTGCGCTTGGTACGCTCAGTCCAGACGGGGGATCCGCAAGGGTTCCCCGTTTTGACGTTTTTATACGGTGGCGCTTGCGCGAATAGTGGAGAATACCTCCTTTATTGGAGTTTACTTCGTAAACTCCGATGAAGCTGAATGGTTGAGCGATCCCCTGTTTATGTCCAGAGAATTTCGACGTCTGCGGACGTCGACAAGGGACTCTGTCCCTTGTCCCTGCAAGCCTTTGAAAAGGCTTGAGCGAAACTTTTCGGCAACAATGTGCAGTTGAAATTTTTTTCAAATCTGCACCAAATCTCGATCTTCTTTCCAGTATAAAGTTTTTTGGAAAGGGTGTTCGGCTCCGACTTGCTAAGCAAGTCGGGAAAACCTTTTTGCAAAAAGGTTTTCCCGAGAAAATACAATACTTATTTTCAGGGATAGGCGTAATTCCTTACCGGTGGTATAGTCCACGAACCTGTACATACAGGCCGAACGGGTGTGATTCCCGTACCGACGGTCAAAGTCCGGATGAGAGAAAATGCGGGACGGTTCATCGTATGAGCGATGCCTGTCCGTTATGCGTATTCCTGTCAAGCCTGACGGGATTTTTTATTTTACAAATTCCGCCTTCAATCAACTGATGAGGTGAATTATGTCCAACTTCAAAAAATCGGCACGGGATGCCTTCTCCAACAAGAAAGTCCGCACCCTTACTGCGGTCGGTATGTTTACCGCGTTGTCCTACGTCTGCTGTCTCCTTTTCCATTTCAAAGTCGCGTTCCTCTCGTTTGACCTCAAGGATGCCGTCATGACCATCGGCGCAATGTTCTTCGGCCCCGCCTACGGATTCACGATGGCTCTGCTCGTCTCAACGCTCGAATTGGTTACGATCAGCACCACGGAACTTTACGGCTACATCATGAATATCCTCTCCAGCGTGGTCTTCGTCTGCCTCGGCAGCTTTGTCTATACCCGCAGCCGCAGTATGCTCGGCGCACTGCTCGGCATGGGGCTCTCCGTCGTCTGCATGACCGCCGTCATGATCGGCGCAAACCTCCTCATCACCCCGTTCTATATGAATGTCACCATCGAAGAAGTCAAGGCACTCATCCTGCCGCTTCTCCTTCCCTTCAACCTTACCAAAGCGGTCTTCAACGCTGCACTGGTCTTCCTGCTCTATAAGCCGGTCTCCACGGCCCTGAAATCCGCAAGGTTCCTGAAATCCGAAGACAACGCGGTGCGCGTCAAATACCGTCCGAATCCGTTGACGCTGGCGATTCCGCTGATCGTCGCGGCCGCAGCCCTGCTGTTCTTCTTCCTGTACCTGCATGGTTCGTTCGAAATCGGATAATCCCGTATGATAAAAAAGTTGTCCCGCACGGCGCAATCTTTGTCTAAAATTGAGTATTGCGCTGTGTGGACAACTATGATATAATATATCCGTAAAACAAAGAAAAGACTTATCAAGAGTGGCTGAGAGACTGGCTCTGTGACGCCCGGCAACCTACTGCGAAAACGCGGCAAGGTGCTAATTCCCGACAGATAAGAAAATACGGTATCACTGTGTTCCTGTCTGCCGGCCGGAACACTTTTTTTATTCTTAAAAGGGAATTTTCGTGGGGAACCCTTTTTAAGGAAAAGGGTTCCCCCCCCCCCTCCGAAAACCTTTTCGGATAAAAAAGAAACAAAGTGCAGTCGAAATCCAGCATATCCACCCATTCCCTTTTCCAGATTGAAGTTTTTTGGATGGGGTTTGGTGAAACCTTTTTTTCAAAAAAGGTTTCACCAAGAAAAGAAAGGACAAAAAATGAGAAAATTATTCACTTCCGAATCCGTTACCGAAGGGCATCCCGACAAAATCTGTGACCAGATTTCCGACCGTATTCTTGACGCGATGCTTGCGGCTGACCCGATGTCCCGCGTAGCGTGCGAAACCTGCTGCACGACCGGTCTTGTAATGGTCATGGGCGAAATCACGACCTCCGCTTACGTGGACATTCCGTCCATCGTACGTGACACCGTCTGTGAAATCGGCTATAACCGTGCGAAGTTCGGCTTTGACGGCACGACCTGCGCGGTTATCAACTCCATTCACGAACAGTCCCCGGACATCGCGCTGGGCGTTGACAAGTCCGCGGAAGCAAAGTCCGGCGAAATCACCGACGCTTTTGACACCGGTGCGGGCGACCAGGGTCTGATGTTCGGCTACGCATGCGACGAAACACCCGAACTGATGCCGCTCCCGATCTCCCTCGCGCACAAGATGGCGAAGAGACTGACCGACGTGCGCAAGAACGGCACGCTGACCTATCTCCGTCCCGACGGAAAGACGCAGGTGACGGTCGAATACGACGGCAACACCCCCGTACGCATTGACACGGTGGTCGTATCCTCCCAGCACGACCCGGACGTGTCCCTTGACGAGATCCGCCGCGACATCATCGAACACGTCATCCGCCCGATCGTACCGGAAGGCATGATGGACGACGACACCAAGATTTACGTAAACCCCACCGGACGTTTCGTTATCGGCGGCCCCATGGGTGACAGCGGTCTGACCGGCCGCAAGATCATCGTCGACACCTACGGCGGCTACTCCCGTCACGGCGGCGGCGCGTTCTCCGGCAAGGACCCGACCAAGGTTGACCGTTCCGCGTCCTACATGGCACGCTACATCGCGAAGAACGTGGTTGCATCCGGCATCGCAAGCCGCTGCGAAGTCCAGATCGCTTACGCCATCGGCGTAGCACGTCCCGTTTCCGTCATGCTCGACACCTTCGGCACCGGCAAAATCGACGACCAGAGCCTCTCCGAATTCGTCACCTCCCGTATCGACATGCGTCCCGCTGCCATCATCGACCGCTTCGACCTCCGCCGTCCCATCTACGGCGATCTGGCTGCTTACGGTCACATGGGCCGCGAAGATCTCGCCGCTCCGTGGGAGAAGGTCGATTTCGCGGATGAAATTCGCGCGATCTTTAATTTTAACTAAAATATTTCTTGAGGGGAACCTTTTCAGAGGAAAGGTTCCCCCGCGACTTTCTTTGAAAGTCGCAGAAACTCACCCTCCAAACCTCTTTGGACTGCTATAGTGATTTAGGTTGTGCAGATTTGATGTTGGGAGGGGGTTTTTATTGGGTTTGTGCGTAGCAAATCCCCAAAAACAAAAAATCTGCACAGATCAAATGCCCTGTAACAGATTAAAAGGTTTTGAAGGGAGTTTGAGGGGAACTTTTTTCAAAAGTTCCCCTCAAGAATAGCCAATATTTGATCCGCTTACGGATTACCGGTTGCCGTGGTGTATTCGTCAAAGGCTTCGAATACCTTTTCCATGGACTTGTTGTAGGGCTTGAAGTTCTTTTCGTAGTAGGAGGTGATGTCCTTGGAGGCACCTTCGAGGAGGTACTGGATCCAGAAGACGCAGCCCCAGCCGCCGTATACGTAACCGAAGTCGAAGATACGGGAGTTGACGATGCGGTCGAGCATAGCGATGGACTGTTCGTCACGCGCACCCTTGAACTTGAGGGAAACGTCGTAGTATGCGGGAACAACGCGCTTCCAGCTTTCTGCGTTGAGAGCTTCTGCGATGACGCCGACGAATTCGGGATCCTGGATGGACTTCAGAATGGAGAGACCTTCGTGACCGCCGTCAACGCTGGTGTAGTAGTCCGCCTGCTGTTCGTCCCACTTCGGGTACGGGATGATACCGTAGTCAAATTCCACGTCACGCAGTGCCGCGTTCGCCCAGCCGATGTAACCGTTGGTGAAGAGGTTGTTGCCCAGCGGGAATATTGTCTGACCGATACCGTGGTCGGTCGTGTTGAAGTATACGTGGTCGGTTTCGTAATAGAGATTGTACAGCTTTTCTACGATGGCTACAAGTTTTTCATCGTAGTAGTCGAGAACGTAGGTGCAGTCTTCCTGCTGGGTCGCGATCTTCTTGCCGAATGCCCACAGATATGTGTTCGCATTACTCTTACAGTCCGTAGTGAGCGCATAAACATCGTTCGCGTCACGGGTACCGTCGCCGTTGGTATCCATGTATACGCCTTCGCTGAATTCGTACTGCTTGTCAATCGTCCATGCGCCTTCGTTGACCAGTTCATACATATCCGGCAGTCCGTAGGAGTCTGCGAGAACCTTATTGTAGAACATACAGTACGTCGAAGAAAGCGCGGACAGTGCAAAGTCACCGATCGCGATGAACGCCTTGTCCTTATACTTCAGGTCGCTTACGGTACTGTCGGACCACCACGGCTGGTCAAAGTTTACGTACGGCAGGTCATACCAGTTGTACATATAGTCGTTCGTCGCGGACATACCAAGGTAAATAATATGGCACGCCATCATCTGGTACGCGTCGTCGCCCGCAACTACGGAGTTCTGCGCCTGTCCCGCAATGTTCGATTCCGGATAAACCACCGCGTCCAGCGTGATGTCAAAGCGTTCGCAGATTTCCGTATTCCGTTCGAATACCGCGTCGTTGACCGGTTCGCCGCTCAGTTCTTCGGAAAGATAGTGGTCGGTGCACGCGTCGTCACCGATGATTGCAAACGTGCGTCCGTCAAACGTCTTCCCAGGAAGTTCGTCGGAAACGTCCATACGCGCTTCCAGCGAGTCCTTCTGTTCCTCCGTTTCAACGGCAACTTCTTCGCCCGCCGTCGGAGTCTGTGTGTTTGCCGCCGGCTCGTCTGCGTTTTCCGTTCCGCCCGAGCAGGACAGCAGTGCTGCGGACGATGACAGCATCGTCAGTACCAGCAGCAAAGAGATCAGTCTCTGTTTTTTCATGATCGTGGGTTCCTTTCGTCTTAATAGTTACAAAAATAGTTCACAGATCATCCGAAATTTAACGCTCATTAAGAATTCCGCACAGATTTTAACATAAATGATCCGCGAAACTGTACGGATTCAATAAAAACATTATAACACAAAGGAACATGCTTGTCAATCAGATTCCGCGAAATCCTCGGATTCCGGCGTTTTGTCCACACTCATTTTTTCGTTGACAAACCCTTCCTGAGCGGGTATAATATAACTGTTGTATTTTTGAATTTACCCGGAGATTATACCGTTGAATAATTTTTATCCGCAGGAAAATATGCTGAACACCGGGACTCCCGCCGAACCGGAGGACTCCGTCTCCGGCATCGTGGATTCCATCATCTATCAGAACGAGGAAAACGGCTACACCGTCTGCGAGATCGAGGACTCCGCCGGAGAACCCGTCACCGTCGTCGGAATCATCCCCTACCTCACCGAAGGCGACAAGATCACCGCCTACGGCTCATGGACGAACCATCAGGTCTACGGCCGGCAGTTCAAGGTCGATTCCTACGAAAAGACCCTTCCCGCCGAGGAAAGCGACATCCTCCGCTACCTCGCGGGCGGAAACATCAAGGGGATCGGTCCGAAGACCGCCCAGAAGCTCGTGGAACAGTTCGGCACGGACACGTTTTCCGTCATCGAAAATCATCCCGAATGGCTCAGCGAAATCCCCGGCATCACCAAAAAGAAGGCCGAAGCCATTACCGAAAGTTTCAAATCCATGTCCGGCGCGCGCTCCGTCATGATGTTCTGCCGTGATTACTTCACTCCGCAGACCGCCATGAAAATCTATCAGAAATGGGGCGGCGCCGCCGTCGACCGGATCCGTCACAACCCCTACCGGCTGTGCGAGGACTTCCGCGGCATCAGCTTCAGCCGCGCCGACCGGATCGCGATGGGCATGGGACTTGCCGCCGATTCCGACGACCGCGTCATGCACGGTCTGGTGTACGTTCTGCGGCAGGAGGCTGTCCGTTCGGGACACACGTGCATTCCGGACAGCGAACTTCTGCGGTGCGCCGTGGAACTGCTCTTCGGCGGCGACACGAACTACGCCGAAAAGGTCGCGGAATGTATCGAAAAAGCCGTCGCAAAGCTGTCGCTGATCCCGCTCGACGTGGACGGTACCCGCTATATTTTCGATCCCTACATGTACCGTGCGGAGACGTACATCGCGAAAAAACTCCGCCAGATCCACGAACGCTGTCCGAAAATGGACGCCCGCGACAGCATGCGCATGATCGAATCGTCGGAAGCCAAAAGCGGCATCACCTACGCCGTCATGCAGAAAAAAGCGCTCACGCAGGCGATGGCGGACGGCGTCATGATCCTGACCGGCGGTCCCGGCACCGGGAAAACGACCATCATCAAGGGGCTGATCTCGATTTTCGAATCCCTCGACTACGACGTCTCCCTCGCCGCGCCGACCGGACGTGCCGCCAAGCGGATGAGCGAAGCCACGTCCCATGAGGCGAAAACGATCCACCGTCTGCTCGAAATGGATTTTTCCGACGAAAACGGCTCGAAGTTCCTGCGCGACGAAAACAACACCCTCGACGCGGACGTCGTCATCATCGACGAAGCTTCCATGATCGACGTACAGCTCATGGAAGCCCTCTTGAAAGCCGTCAAGAACGGCGCCAGACTGATCCTCATCGGGGACAGTGACCAGCTTCCGTCGGTCGGCGCGGGCAACGTCCTCGGTGACCTCATCGAATCGGGCGCGTTCCCCGTCATCCGTCTGACCGACATCTTCCGCCAGTCCGAGCAGAGCCTCATCATCACGAACGCCCACCGTATCAACGCCGGGGAGCTGCCCGACACAAGCCGTACCGATGCGGACTTCTTCTACCTCCGCCGTGAGAGCGAGGAAGCCATCTCCGCGACTGTGATCGACCTTGTGAAAAACCGTCTGCCGCGTTCGTACGGTGCGGATATCGTGCCGAAGATTCAGGTACTGACCCCGTCGAGAAAGGGTCTGTCGGGGACGGACATCCTCAACGCAGGGCTGCAGGAAGCCCTGAATCCGCGCGCACCGGGAAAAGCCGAAAAAAAATCCCGCGACGTGATTTTCCGCGTCGGGGACCGCGTCATGCAGACGAAGAACAACTATGAAATCGAATGGGAGACCGACGAAGGCAAGACCGGCGTGGGAGTCTACAACGGCGACATCGGCGTCGTGACGGACATTGACCGCGAGGACAACCTCGTGACCGTCCAGTTCGACGAGCGCATCTGCGTGCTGGACGCCGCTCAGCTCGACGAAGTGGATCACGCCTACGCCATCACCGTGCATAAAAGTCAGGGCAGCGAATATCCCGTCGTGATTCTCCCGCTGTACTCCTGCGCGCCGATGCTGCTGTCCAGAAACCTGCTGTACACCGCCGTGACGCGCGCGTCAAAAATGGTCATTCTCGTCGGAAAACCGAACGTCCTGCAGCAGATGATCGACAACAACCGCCACACCATCCGTTGTACGATGCTGAAACATTTTCTGACGGAAGGATAAACATTCTTGACAATTACTTCCGTTTTCTGTATAATTAACAGAATAACGGAAGAATCCCTGTTATCCGATAAAATTCGTTGATTAAAGAAGGAAATCTCATGAAAAAATATTCCAAAAAGCTCATGTCCGCATGTCTGGCGGCACTTCTCCTTGTCTCCGCGCTGACCGCGTGCAGTGAAGGAACCGCAGAAAATTCTCCTGCAGCGGAAAACACTCCCGCAGCCGACACCGTTACCGCGGAAACTCCGGCAGAGGAAACCGTTCCCGAAGAAACCGAACCCGAATATGTTCTCGGTCTGCCCGAAAACCTGGACTATCAGGGTGCCGCCGTCACCGTTCTCGGCTGGCAGCACTACGAAGATGTCGAATTTGACTCCGAAGAACTCAACGGTGAAATCGTCAATGATGCGATCTTCAACCGCAACCTCGAGGTGGAAGAAAATCTCAACGTCACCCTCACCTTCCTCGAAGAAGGCGGACGTTCCGGCGACGGCAACTGGATGGGTCTCGTACGCAACTCCAACACGTCCGGTGACGGCGCGTACGACTTCGTGGCGGGGCACAGCAGCAACATCGGTTCCCTGACCTTCTCCCTTCAGTTCCAGAATATGCTCGAACAGGAACACTTTGATTTCGCCGCGCCGTGGTGGCGCGAAGCCCTGACCGAAAAAGCGACCGTCGCGGGCAACCTCTTCTTCGCGACCGGCGACATCGCGCCCAGCTCCATCGGACGCAGCCAGGGGATGTTCTTCAACAGTAAGCTCCTTGACGACTACAACCTCGAAGACCCGTACGAACTCGTTGTAAACGGCGAATGGACCTTCGACAAGTTCAACGAAATGTGCACCGGCACCTACATCGACCTCAACTCCAACGGCAAGGCGGAAGAAAAGGCAGACCAGTTCGGCTTCGCCATCGACGGCGTTCAGGTACAGGCGATCGGTCTCTGCTCCGGCTTCGTTTCGCTGGAAACGGACGAATCCGGCACCCTCTGCCTCGCGGAAAACTACATCTCCGAACGCGCGGTCAATCTCGTCGACCGCTGGTCCTCGTTCATGCACGACTCCGCCGACACCACCTTCATCGCCTCCATTGACGACACCACCGTCTTCCGTGAAGGACGCTCCGTCTTCTATGCCTTCCCGATGGCGATCATCAGTTCCGAGCTGCGTGACCTCGAATTTGAAGTAGGCTTCGTTCCCTTCCCGAAGATCGACGAACAGCAGGAGGACTACGTTGTCTGCACCTCCAACGCCTACTCCCTCTGGGCGATCCCGCTCGCTGCAAAAGATCCCGCAATGAGCGCGGCGATCATGGAAAACATGGCGTACGAAGGGTATCTCAACGTCATCCCCGCGATCTTTGAGACCTCCTACAAGGTCAAGTACAATACCACCGACTCCCAGCTCCAGTCGCAGGTCTTCGACATCGTCCGCAGCAGCCTGATCTTCGACCTCGGACGCATCATGAACTCTTCCTTCGCCAATGTCTTCGGTCTGATCCCGGACGCGATCAACAGCAACAGCGGTCAGTTCGCCTCCACAGTCGCAAGATCGCAGAAAGCCATCAACAAGAGCGTTTCCAGATGGCTGGAAAAGCTCGAAGGCTGAGTTTCCTCTCCGCAACAATACCAAAAAACACCGTACCGGTTCACAAAATCGGTACGGTGTTCGTTTTTCGGGAAGATTTACGGTACTGCGTCTTCTGCGGGAGCAGGTTCGTAGTCCATGTACGCCGCGATCTTTTCGACCGTTTCCGCGCTCACAAGGTACGCAATGGTCGATTTTTCGGGGGATACGTAGTACGCTCCGTCATGTTCTTTACCGAACAGGAACGTGTACGACGTATCCAGACGGTTGGTCGTCTGATTTCCTTCCGCGTCGGTCGAAGTGACCGCACGTTTATAGGAAATCGTGATTTTATCGCTGCCGTCCAGACCGTACGTTTCCGTGCGCTCGGTTTCGTCGGTATAGTAGTCCGCACATTCGGTCAGCGTGATGTCATTGAAAATATCAAACAGGGACGCAATGCCGTTTGCATCGTCAATGACCTTTTCCGCACCGTCCGCGGTGACGGTGATGGAGTTGATGTAGTCCTGTTCAATATCCGTGGGCATTGTGTCAAGCTGCAGGAGATCGGCAAGCTCATAGTCGAAATAGGACGTCAGACCGGTCGGAATGGTGTACATCGCGCCGTCCATCATGAAGTAGTACGCGCCGCCGCCGAACGAGTTGTAGTCCCCGATGCGGTACTGATGGGACACGCCGCCGTCATAGGTGACTTCAATGGTGTACGCGGGTTCCGCAAGACCGTAGTCTGCCGGATCGCCTTCCGTGACATGGTTCCTGATGCCGATGGAAGCAATCGCGTTTGCCATCGCCGCCACGGTCGTCTGGTTAACGGGGAAATTTTCGTCATCCGTCAGCTTCCACTGCCCGTTCACCACCTGCAGCTTGACCGGATCGGAACCGGCACGCTGATACGTCAGTCCGACCGTTGTGGTGTAATCGTATTCGGCGATCATTTCCACGGCGTTCGCCGCCGCAGCTTCCGCCGCCTGTTCCGCCTCTTTTTTGTCGTTCGCGGACGACAGCATCGTATACGCGGCCGCCATCACGACAATGAACGCAAGCAGGACGATCAGAGGAATGTATTTGTTCTTCTTTTTACGTTTGTTCATGGATGTGTTCTCCGTAAATTACTTCTTTCTTCTCTTGAACCAGATCACGAAGCCCCAGACGAGGAACGCCAGCGGTATTACAAAAATAACAACCGGTGCCCAGATTGCAACGTCGGCTTCGGTGACGGTGAGGGCTTCCACCTGCATCTGCTTCGCGATGATGGAGAGGTTCGTCTTGTTTTCGCTCATCCAGTTGACGGTGGAGATGAACAGATCGGAGTTGCCGCCGGAGACGTACATGTCCGCGTTTTCGTCGGAAATCGCCGGAGAGGAATACCATACAAACTTGTACGAATCCGAACGGGTACCGTTTGCCTTGCCCGTGGCTGCCGCGCCGATGTAGACCATGCCTTCGATGTCCGTTTCCGCCTTGTCCAGCGTGTCGGAGGTCAGGTCGGTCTTCACGTACGCCGCAGAAGACGTTGCCAGAAGCGGAATCACGTTCGCGGAACCGCCGGAAACAATACCGTGTGCCGCGTTCATCAGCAGGCGGTGATCCTGCGAGGACATCAGCGTCACCGGACCTTCCGCCGCCGTGGTGTTGAGGTTCGGGAGCAGGTAGTGCGGATAGCCCATATAGTTGTTGCGGTTGGTTTCGACAACGATGCCGTCCACGGATTCCATGCCCATGTGCGCGGTCAGTCCCGCAAGATTCGGCATCGCCGCTTCACTGTACGTGCCGGCGCCGGTTACAAGAATGATGTTCCCGCCTTCGTCCAGATAGGACTTCAGCATATCCGCATCCGTCACGGACAGGTCGGAGGTCGGGTTGTTGATGAGGATGGACGTGCAGTCTGCCGGAATCGCATCCACGGTCAGCAGGCTGAGTTCTCCCGTCGCGACGTTTTCGCTGGAAATGTATTCGAGGTAGGTCGAACCGAGCGCGGTTTCGCCGTGACCGGTCAGGCTGTACATCGTCGGGAGATCGTCACGGGTCACGTAGTCAATCGCCGTCGTGAACATCAGCTCCCCGTTGAAGTACGGCGTACCGGTCGGCATCTGACCATAGTAATAGTAGTAGTAAAGTTCCTCTTCGGAATACTGACGCTGATAGATCTCGTTGTAATCAATCGCCATCGAACGCTTCGCGCTTTCCACGATCACGGAGTTGTCACTGAGGGACTTTTCCGTGTAGTTCGCAACGAAATTCGGGTTTGCGATCGGGTCGACGGTCGAAACGCTGATGTGATCGTTCAGCGCTTCATAGCGGCCGAGGAGTTCCACCGTGTTCGCCGATTCGTAGCCGCGCTGGGTCAGGATGTAGACGTTGATATCCTCTTCCACGTTCGCGAGAATCTGTTCGGTCTCCTCACTGATGGAATAGAGCTGCAGACTCGAGAGGTCGTATTTGGTGTACGTGGACGGAATTTCGGCGACAAACAGATTCAGCAGAATGACCGCCGCGAGAACGACTGCCGTCATAACCATGCTGAACGAGCCGATTTTAAGGTATTTTTTGTTCAGTTTCTTGTTCGTGTTTTTGTTTTCGTTATTCATCGTTGATTTCCTCCTCTCGTCAGTTCCAGCGTTTCTTTTCCATCGACTGAACCGTCAGATAGACGAACAGACCGCAGACGGAAAGGTAGAAAATAATCGCGGTGAGGTCAAACATACCGTTCTGGAACGTAGCCAGACGGTCAAACAGCGCAACGGCGGAAAGCAGTTTCGAAACCGCGCCGGCAAACAGGCTGGAATCCACCAGATAGACGCCGACCACAGCAAGCGCGAGAACGCCGGTCACGCTGAGGGAGAGAACGGTGTTCTTGATCATGGCGTTGACGACCATCCCGATCACCACGGCGAGCGCGAGAAAAGCGATCAGGGAAACGGACGCGTCGGTGGAAATCATGTTGGCAAGGCCGGACATGAAATAGATCAGCAGAGTCACGGCCAGGCTGATCACCGCCGCAATGACCTGGCTTTCGGTGAGAGACGAAATGAACATCCCGATCGCAATCAGTGCGGCACCCAGCAGGAAGAACGCAAGCAGCATCCCATACGCGGATGCGAGATGCACGGTCCCGAAGGAAGCGAGGAGAAGCGGGTAGAACGCCATCACGCAGACGGGAATCGCGAGAACGGTCACCATTGCGAGGTACTTCGCCATGACGATGGAAGTCATGCTCATCGGAAGGGAGTACAGCAGCTGGTCGGTGCGGCTGTGCTTTTCTTCCGCAACGGAACGCATCGTCAGCACGGGAATCGCGAGCAGGTAGACGAAGACAACCTGATTGATGGTAACTTCAAAATTCGGGTAGAGACCCTGCAGGTTGTAGACGACGGTAAAAATACCGGTCATCAGCAGGATAAAGCAGATGAACACCGGCGCGGTCATGCCGGTAAAGTAGGTTCTGAGTTCTTTTCTGTATACAGCAGACATGATCTTCCTCCGGTTCAGTTGCCGCCGAACAGCGGTTTGTAGTCATCGTCGTCCCCGTTTTCCGTCGGCTTTTCCGGTTCCGGAACGGTTTCTTCCGCAGGTTCTTCTGCAGTCCCGGGGATATCCTCTTCGGATACGTCCGGCTCGGCAGCGGCGATTTCGGGTTCAAAGTGGTCGCCGGTGAGTTCAAGGAAGACCTTTTCGAGGGTGACTTCTTCGAATTCCATCGAAAGGATCGGCACTTTTGCGTCGGCGAAACGGAAGAACAGGTCTTCGCGGATGTCGACTTCCTTCTGCATCGCGATGCGCGCATGGATGCGGCCGAGTTCGCCCGCGTCAAGTTCCACGCTGTCCGCACCGGGAATGGATTCGATGATGCGGCGGATTTTGTCTTCGTCCCCGCGTGCGATGAGATCGACGTAGTTTCTGCCCTCGTAAAGTTTGGTGAGATTTTCGAGGGTATCGCTGGCAACGATGCGTCCCTTTGCGATGATGATGACGTAATCGCAGACGGCGGAAATTTCGGTAAGAATATGGCTCGACAGAATGACGGTGTGATCCTGACCGAGTTCGCGGATGAGTTCACGGATCTCGATGATCTGGCGGGGGTCAAGACCGACGGTGGGTTCGTCGAGGATGATCACCCCAGGATCGCCGATGATCGCCTGTGCGATACCGACGCGCTGCTTGTAACCTTTGGAAAGGTTCTTGATAAGGCGGTCGGCGTAGGCGGTGAGCCCGGTCTTCGCAACGGCGGAGTCGACGGCTTTATAGAGCTTGTCGCCGCGCAGACCCTTGGCACGTCCGACGAATTCAAGGTATTCGTACGGGGTCATGTCCATATACAGCGGGGGCTGTTCGGGGAGATAGCCGATGCACGCCTTGGCTTCGACAGGGTCTTCGTAGATGTCGTAGCCGCCGATGGTGACTTCGCCTTCGGTTGCGGCGAGACATCCGGTAATGATGTTCATGGTGGTGGATTTTCCGGCTCCGTTAGGGCCGAGGAAGCCGTAGATACGGCCTTTCTCGACGGTGAAGCTGACACCGCGCACGGCAGTGTTGTCGCCGTAGCGTTTGACGAGATTTTTCACTTCGATCAATGCAGTATTCCTCCGGTGGATTTATGTAAATTAAAATTTTTGCGTTTTTATATTATAGCACGTTATGCTTACAAAGTCTTGAATAAACTGACAATTTTATTTTATTGTAAGGAAGAAAAATGAACGCCGGGAGTTTTTCTTCCTTACCGCTATTGCAAATTATTCCCCATTGTTGTATAATATTGAGTGATATCTTCATTTACGACAAAGTTTTCACTTGAATTTCCAAGCGAAAGGTACAGGTTATTACAGAATGAGCAAAGACATCGGAATTGACCTCGGGACAGCCTCGGTTCTCGTGTATGTCAAAGGAAAGGGAATCGTGATCCGCGAACCCTCCGTTGTTGCAATTGATAAAAATACAGATAAAATCCTCAAGTTCGGCCGCGAAGCCCAGATGATGCTCGGCCGTACCCCCGGCAATATCACCGCCGTACGCCCTCTCCGCGACGGCGTCATCAGCCAGTACGAAATCACGTTCCGTATGATCCAGCACTTCATCAAACGTGCCTGTGGCGGTTCCGTCATCTTCAAACCCCGCGTAATTATCTGCGTCCCCTCCGGCATCACCGAAGTCGAGGAACGCTCCGTCGTGGATGCCGCAACCCAGGCGGGTGCCAAGCGTACCTACCTCATCGAGGAACCCGTTGCCGCAGCGATCGGTGCGGGCATTGACATTTCCGCCCCCAACGGCCACATGGTCGTTGACATCGGCGGCGGTACAACCGACATTGCAGTGCTTTCCCTCGGCGGCGTGGTTGTCTCCGAGTCCATCAAGGTGGCGGGCGACAAGTTCGACGAAGCCATCATCCGCTATGTCCGCCGGAAGCACAACGTCCTCATCGGCGAACGGACGGCGGAGGAAATCAAGATCCGGATCGGCTCCGCGTGGCCCCGTGAGGAACCCCGTTACCTTGACGTCAAGGGTCGCTGCCTCGTGCAGGGACTGCCCCGTGTGGTGCGGATTCATTCGCAGGAGATCCCCGATGCGCTTGAGGAACCCATCACAGCAGTCATCGAAGCGGTCTGCTCCGTCATCGAACGTACCCCGCCGGAACTCATCGGCGACATTCTCTCGAACGGAATTGTCATGACGGGCGGCGGAAGCCTGCTGTACGGTCTCGACCGGCTCATCTCCTACGCGACCGGTATCCGGACGCGCGTGGCGGATCGTCCGATCCAGTGCGTCGCCATCGGTACCGGCAAGAGTCTTGACAACATCTCGCACATTCCCGAAGGTTCGATCAACATCAGCCGGATGCGCGTCTAACCCAGACTGCACGCTGTCCCTTGGCGCGGACCGCAGTCCGCGAAAATCCTCCTACATTTTATTAAAACTAAATGTTCATTGAAAGGCGTTTGTGTGACGGTTATCTGATAATTTTCCACAAACGTTTTTCCACTTTTTACAGGACGGTGAAATTATGACTTCTTCCCTTCCCGACATTTCCTCAAAATCGGCCCGCTCGGACTTCTGGCGGCGGTATGGTAAACTCCTCGTCACCATCGCATTCCAGAACGTCATCGTCTACGGCGTCAACCTGCTCGACAACATCATGATCGGACGGTATTCCGAGCTGTCCCTCTCCGGCGTGTTCATCGTCAACCAGATCCAGTTTCTCCTGCAGATGATCGTCAACGGCATCTCGGACGGTACGGTTGTCATCTCGTCCCGCCACTGGGGAGAAAAGAACATCGCGGGAATCAAGAAAACCGCCGCGTGCGCACTGATTTTCGGTCTGTCCGTCTCCGGCGCGCTCATGATCTTCGCCCTCGCCGCCCCCACGCCGCTCCTTTCCATCTTCACGGACAAAGCGTACGTCATCGAAGAGGCAACGAAATACCTCCGCATTGTCTGCTTCTCCTACGTCTTCTTCGCGGCAACGCAGGTGCTGCTCGGGATGCTGCGAAGCGTGGAAACCGCGTTCATCGGCTTCGTCGGTTCATGCGCTTCCCTGTTTGTAAACCTCGTGCTGAACTATATGCTCATTTTCGGGAAGTTCGGTGCGCCGGAACTCGGCATCCGCGGTGCTGCGATCGCAACGCTGGCGGCACGTGTCGTCGAAACCGGCATCATCATCGGTTATCTTGCGTTCTTTGACAAGAAGCTGAACGTGAAAGCCGCTGAAATGTTCCGCACCAGCCGTGAGGCGGTCGGCAAATTCATTCGCGTGAGCCTTCCCGTCGTACTGTCCGGCACGTCGTGGGGGATCGCAATGGGCATGCAGACGGCGATTCTCGGCCGTCTGACCGACCCGGTCATCTCGGCAAACAGCATCGCGTCCACGGTGTTCCAGATCATCTCCGTCTTCTCATACGGCTCCGCGACGGCAGCGTCCGTCATGATCGGCAAGACGATTGGTGAAGGCAAGGAAGCGGGCGCGGACGTGCTGAAGAAAGAAATCATGCACCGTGCGCACGTCCTGCAGATCGTCTTCCTCTGCATCGGTACGGCGACGGGTCTTGCGCTGTTCCTGTTCAAGGACTTCATCATCGGATTCTACAATATCACGCCCGATACTATGACGCTGGCGGTCCAGTTCATGACGGTGCTGTCGGTGACGGTTATCGGTTCATCGTACCAGATGCCGTGTCTGACGGGAATCGTCCGCGGCGGCGGCGACACGAAATTCGTGCTGTTCAACGATCTCATCTTCATGTGGGGCATCGTCCTCCCGTCCTCGTTCGCGGCGGCGTTCGTGTTCGAGCTGCATCCGGTGTTCATCTTCATCTGCCTCAAGGCAGACCAGATACTCAAGTGCTTC
>JBGVOJ010000130.1:0-2616 GCA_045126415.1 Eubacteriales bacterium
GCAGAAGGACGATTCGGTCAGGCACCCCATCGAATCCGGGTGAGACGAATTTCGGTGCCAGACCTCCCATGTTTTTCACGGCTTTCACCAGTTTTGATTCTATTGTTTTTTCTCTCATCATTTTCTCCTTGTTACCGATTACTGTTACCGATGCTGCTTGAAACTCTTACGCGCGTACAGGTGTATATGCGTTACCGTGCAGCCTTTTTTCCTTTATTCAATAACTTTAAGTAAGTAATCGGTAACACCGGTAACATTCTTCAAAACCACCCTACCGGGTATGGATTTGAGGTGTTACCGATGCTGTTGCCGATTACTCCTACCGTTATCAACCGGTAACAGTTGCGGTGTTACCGGTCTTTATCATCGGTAACACGGATATAAGTTCTCTGTAAGCCGTAACCGGGGATACGCAGCTTGTTTTGAGAATTACCGTCATATCTCTGCCAGTTGCCCAGCTTGTACAGGATACTTTCGATTTCGTAGGCATCGGTTTTCTTCAAGGCCTCTCTCGCTTTTCCAAAGCACTCACACCAGATTTCCATCGCACAGACACGGGTACGCTGCACGGTGCCTTCTACATTCTGTCCGCCGAATTCGCCGCCGTCGAGATAGGTGCGTCTCTGGAACAGATCATACTTGTCCCATCCGTCCGGAAGAAGACGGTCAAGGTATTCCTGCACAATACCTTCACGGTCATCCGTTTCCATTGCGTCACGCTGTCTGCTGTACGCCTCTGCCGCCACTTCGCCCTTGAGGAACAGTTCTTCACCGTTCTTGAAGTATTCGATCGCTTCTGCCCAGACCTGATCTACCTCGGTCAGTTCCCACGGATGGTATTTTCCGCGACCGGTGACACGGACAGGCCAGAATCTGCGGTTGCCGGTGATGTCACGGAGGAAGCCGCCGTCACTGTTGGTGGTACCGACGATGACACAGGAGCGCGGATGGTTCTCGACCGTCGTGCCGTATGCCTGTCTGTATTTATCGTCCGTTCGGGTGATGAAGGACTTCACGACTTCCACATCCACCTTCTTGATGCCGTTCAGTTCGGACAGTTCCAGAATCCAGTATCCCTGCAGTTTTTCCGGCGCGGTTTTATCCTTCATGTCGGAGATGGACAGCGAATCGGAGAACCACTCCTTTCCGAGTAGGGCGAACAGTGTGGACTTACCCATGCCCTGTGCGCCATTCAGCACCAGAATGGAGTCGAACTTTATGCCGGGACGATAGATTCTTGTCACAGCTGCCACAAGAGTTTTGCGGGTAACTTCACGGACATACGGCGTATCCTCCGCACCGAGATAATCGATGAGCAGGGTGTCCAGTCTCGGAATTCCATCCCATGCAAGGGTGGCAAGATACTCCTTCACCGGATGGTACAGCCTTTCAGCGGAGGTCACGGCAAGGAGTGCATCCTTGAACTTGGTCGGAGACCAAATGCCGTAGGTACGTTCAAAATACAGCTTGGCACAGGCAACATCGGTGTCGCTCCAGCCGGGCTTGACCTGCGGCCACGGCAGTTTGCCGATCACGTCGATCATGCTCTTGAACTGGTTGAACACGATGGGCTTCAGATTCGGGTCACAGCGGAGAATGGTGCAAATGTTGGAGAGGGTATCCTTTACGTTACCCGCCTTGTCCAGTTCAAGCGCGTTCTGCCAGTCCTCGTCATCGAATTCCGCATTTGCCTGCAGGAAACGCTCCTCGGCAAAGACCTGCTTCACCTTGCTGTCGTTCAGCGCGAACTCGGTCATGGCGGCAAAGGACGGCAGCTTGCCGACAGGGGTATCCGGTGCGGCTTTTTCGTCCAGATCACGAAATTTGTGAAGCCGGACAAGATCAAAGGCGTTCAGCAGTTTTCCGCATACAGGGTCGGTGGCATGGTGGCTGTAGGAGAACTTGCTGTCATAGGTCACCACCCCGGCACTACTGTCAGCGGGGATGTAGTCATAACGTCCGTTCATGACGGAGGGAGCATAGACATCGGCAAGGAACGTGTCGATAGCCTCTTCGATGGTATATGCCCGACAGAACGCACCGACCAGTCCCGGCTTGGTCAGCGGATCAGCCTGCTGTGCAATACTGCGGCGTACCGCTTCGGACTGGCGGCTCGACACCGGCCAAGTAGAGGCATCGTGCCAGTCGGCATATTTGCTGAGATATACATCGGGATCGAGATCATCGCCTTCCTTGGTCTGGAAGAAGAACTCACCGTTTGCGGAAGTGGAAGGCCAGTACATCAGGCGGCAGGCTTCGTAGGTGGTATCGTCGAACAGGTCGATGCCGATTTCCTTTGCCACCATACGTGCCACGGCGGGGTATTCCTCCTCGGTGATCTCACGGGATAGCGGAATAATCATGCGGAGTCGGGGATTCTCCGGCGTATGCTTGTGAGTCGAGTAGACACAGCACCGGAAATCGTAGAGCATGATAATCTCGTCCCAGATACCCGGCTTGCCGTAGTCCATGTCAAGTGAGAGCATGGACCGGCACAAAACCATGCCGTTCTTGCGTCGTCCTTCACGGAGATGACCGCCGACAAATCCGCCCACATCTTTGATTTCATCCTGCAGACCTTTCTTCAGCTTCCGGTATTCCTCAACGGTTTCCGTG
>JBGVOJ010000131.1:0-6208 GCA_045126415.1 Eubacteriales bacterium
TGTTCCGGTTCGCCATCGCACGTCGTCCGCAGCGGAAGGACTACTGGGATCCCGCCGTTCCTCTGTCGGATTCGAACGACACCCTTTCCCGCGCGGACTACGAAAAAATGAACCGCGGCGCGGATTCCATCAAAAGCCTGCCGTACGAAACAGTATACACCACCTCGCACGACGGGCTGAAGCTCGGTGCGCGCCTGTTTGAAACCGAAAAAACGCCCTGCCGCGGACAGTACATCCTCTGCCACGGTTACCGTTCGCACGCGATCTACGATTTTTCGTGCGTCGTGAAGCTGCTTCTGGACGAAGGATTCTCCTGCCTGCTGATCGACCACCGCGCGGGCGGACTGAGCGAAGGAAAGTACATCGGCTTCGGCGTCCTCGAACGCCATGACCTCGTGAAGTGGTGCGAATACGTGAAGGAACGCTTCCCGGAACGTCCGGTCGTCCTCGACGGCGTGTCGATGGGCGGCGCGACGATCATGATGGGCTGCGGACTCGGCTATCCGGACAATGTCCGTGCGCTCGTCTGCGACTGCGGCTACACGACCCCGGCAGCGATCTGCAAACGCACGCTGAAACGGTGGTTCAAACTTCCGCCGTTCCCGGTTTACTACACCGCGAACCTGTTCGTAAAGCTCTTCGCAGGCTACAGTCTCGGCGAAGTCTCGTCGGCGGACTGCCTGAAGAAGAACAAACTCCCCCTCCTGATGGCGCACGGAAAAAAGGACGGCTTCGTCCCGTACGAAATGAGTCTGGAAAACTTCAAATCCTGCGGAGAAGGCGCTGTCCTGTTCACGTCCGAGGAAGCGGATCACGGTCTGGCATTCCTGCGCGATCACGAAGGATACATGAAAGAAATCCGCGCCCTGTGGGACAGAGCGGGGATCTGATATAACTAAGAGCTAAGAACTAAGAGTGAATAGCTGAGTAAATTTATCGTTTGTCGGCTGACGGAAGGTCATAACAGCTATTCACTATTCACTCTTAGCTATTAGCCCGTATTCTATAAATTTAAGGAGAACAAAACTATGAGATGGAACATCACCCGTGACGGGAACGCAATCGAATGGCTCGTCACCGACCTCCACACCGACGATATCGAAATGGCCGGCTTCGGCTGCGCGGACATCGTCAAGTACGGCATGACCGAGGAAGGCTTCGTCCTCCTGCACCATCCCGTCTTCCCGACCCTTCGTACCCGTCCGAACAACACCCACGCTTCCTACCAGCTCGACATCGCGGATAACTTCATGCCCCGTCTCATCGTGAACGGTGAAAAGGCGGTGGAAACCCTCACCCGCGTGGAAATCGACGGCACCCTCATTCTCGAATGCACGTCCGGTGACCTCGCGATCACCCACATCTGCTATCCTTCCACGGAAGCCCGCGCCTCCTACGAATCCGTGACCGTCAAGAATAATGGCGCGTCCTCCGTCAAGCTCACCGCAACCACCTGCGGCGGCGAAGTGGATCAGAAAATGGGCCCGATGGGCATCAACATCACCGAAGTCTTCACCGATTTTGCGGACACCGTTCTCGCTTCCGGCGAAGAATATACCTACTACATCGTCATCTGCGGCCGCGTTGCAAACGAACAACCCGTAAATCTCTGCCCGGCGGACGAATACCGCGCGCGTGTGCGCAACATCGAACGTCTCGTCACCCCGATGAAGCTCGACACCGGCAACGCGACCCTCGACACCATGTTCCGCTTCGCGAAGCTGCGTGCGGGCGAATCCGTCTTCGACACCATGTACGGTCTGATGCACAGCCCCGGCGGCTTCAGCTACTACGCGGCAACGTGGTGCAACGACCAGGTCGAATACGCGGGCCCGTACTTCGCGTACACCGGCGACGACGATCTTCTCGAAGCATCCATGAACGCGTACCGTATGTACATGCCTTTCATGAGCAACAAGTACGAACCCATTCCGTCCTCCGTCATCGCGGAAGGCGTGGACTACTGGAACGGCGCCGGTGACCGCGGGGACGCTGCGATGTATCTCTACGGCGCATCCCGTTTTGCCCTGACGACCGGACGTACCGACTATGCGGAAGAACTTCTTCCGGCGATTGAATGGTGCGCGGAATACTGCCGCCGCAAGATCAACGAAGGCGGCGTGGTTGCGTCCGACCGTGACGAGCTTGAAGGACGTTTCCCGACCGGCACGGCAAACCTCTGTACATCCACGCTGGCGTACAGCGGCTATCTCTGCGCGGCATCCCTCGAACGCTCTTTCTGCAATGAAGAAAAGGCGGCGGAATACGAAGAAATCGCGGCAAACCTGCGCGACTCCATCGAGACCTACTTCGGTGCAAATATCCACGGCATGGACACGTACAAGTACTTTGCGGAATGTGAAATCCTCCGTTCGTGGATCTGCATGCCTCTCTGCGTAGGTATTTACGACCGTGCGGCGGAAACCGTAAAGGCACTCTCCTCCGAATGGCTGATGATGCCGGAAGGAATGCTGACAGCGGAAGGCTGCCCGACCATCTGGGACCGTTCGACTCTCTACGGCCTGCGCGGCATTTTCGCGGCAGGCGACACCGAAAAGGGTGCGGAACTCCTCATGACCTACGCGACGAACCGTCTTCTCGGCGAACGTGTACCGTATGCGGTGGAAGCGTATCCGGAAGGCGGCAAGCGTCACCTGTCCGGCGAATCCGCACTGTTCTGCAAGGTCATCACCGAAGGCATTCTTGACATGACCCCGACCGGTCTGTCGACCTTCACGATCAAGCCGAGCCTCCCGGCAACGCTCGATCACCTCTACATGACCGGCATCCGCGCCCACGGCGGCATCTTTGACGTCTTTGTTGAAAAAGACGGCTATAGAGTCGTAAGAAGCGACGGCAAAAAGCTCGCCGAAGGCAAACTGGGAGAATGTGTGGAAGTTAAACTTTAAAGTTTCATCAATAAGGAAGAAAAAAGCACCTGACGGTGCTTTTTTCAATTTTATTCCATTGTGCGTGCTTTCTCCCCGCCGTCCGCAGGACATCACCCAGTTTTGCACAGGCTGTGGAAAAGTCTTTTGAAAACTCACCGCAAACCATGGATATTCCCGCATCCACTGTGGGAAATATTGTTGGAAACGGCATCGTTTCCGCAAGCCCCGGCAAAAGCGAACAAACCCCACCCGAATTCCACGAAACTTCGACCGAAGATACCAACTTTTCAACATTTTCCGAAAAGTTTTCAACACAGGAAACGACAACCTCCGGCACGGTTCCTGTGGAAAAGTCATCCTTTCAACCGGCAGTAAAATCCTTCTCAACCGATTCGAAAACCGCTCCATTGACGCAGCTCCGGTTTTGTGGTATCCTATAACCGTAAGGTTCGAACCGCACAAATCCACAAAATTCACCTGAGGTATTTATGAATATTGCTGAAACCATTGTCACCCTGCGCCGCACACATGGTCTTACCCAGGAAGCCATCGCCCGCGCACTGGACGTTTCCATCGCCGCCGTTTCCAAGTGGGAGTGCGGCAACTCGTACCCTGACATCGAACTGCTCCCGAAAATCGCCGCGCTGTTCGATGTTTCCGTCGACTATCTTCTGGATTACCGCCGCACGGCACGGAAAACCGTGGAGGATCACATCGCCCACGCGTATGACCTCGTGCGGAACCGGCAGAACCGTGCCGCCGACGAATATATGACGGACGTACTGGCACGGTATCCGGAAAACAATCTCGTCAAAATCGAATCCGCACGTATCAAGCGCATCCGCACCTGCGGCACGAACGAAACGCCGCTCTCCAAAGAGCTGCTCCGCGATGCGGAAACGATCCTGAAATCCGTAAATCTCCCCGAACTCACCCGCCGCGAAACCGATCAGTATTACACCACCCTCGCGGACGTGTACCGGATCGCCAGACGCTTCGACGACGCGGCGGCGGCTCTGGAGGAAGTCATGCCCGCTGAAAAATTCTGTCCGGAACAGCAGAAATACATGATCGAGCTCGACCGCGGCAACACGGCGGACGCCATCGCCGGAATGCAGAAGCTGACCTTCCGCGCAATCCACGACATCGTGGTCACGTCCAGCTGGTACTATACCGCATACGCGGACGCTCCCGCGAAGGTGATCGAACAGAACGAATTCGTCCTCCGCCTGCTCGAAGCCGTCACCGGAGGTAAAGCGTCTCCGTTCGACCGTGATCTGTGCTATACCTGCGAGTGCATCAGCTACATGTACGCCAAGCTCGGCGACACGGACAACTCCGTGGAATATTTCCGCCGCGCGATGGATTACGCGGTACGGTTTGACGAAATCAAAAAAATGACATACACCCATCTCCCGCCGTTTTCCCTTCTCGACGAAACGGAACTCGACTTCTACCCGCACGGTGCGGACAGCCTCGCAAAGCTGATGATGAATATCGTGACCGAAGCCGGAGAAGAACGCCGCAAATACGCTATCATCCGCGACGACGAACACGTGAAAGCGATCCTCGCCGACCTCACCTGAGCAAATCAAAAGAGCAGTCTTCCGACTGCTCTTTCTTCATTCGTTTTCGATTCTGATCTGGCACATTTTCATCGCGGCAAGCGCGTTTCTGTGCGACTCCGGCGTGACGCCCGCACAGCAGGACGCGTCAACCGTCACCGGAACCTCCGGCAGGAACGCCTTCGCGATCATGGCGTTCGAGATCACGCAGATGTCCGTGCAAAGTCCGACGAGTGTAATGCCGCCGACCGGCTCGTCCCCGTCCATTTTCTTCAGAATCCCGCCGAGTTCCGACGAGCCGAACGTCACTTTGTTAATCACGCCGTCCTTCACATACGGCAGAAGTGCGTCGCATATTTCCCAGCCGTGCGTCCCGCGGATGCAGTGCGGCACGGGGAGATTGCGCCCTTCCTGCGTCTCCATATAGGATTCCTCATGGGTATCACGGGTAAAAATCACGGTTCCCGCAAAATCACGCACTTTTGCAGCGACGTTTTCCACGATGGCGACCGCTTCGGGCGTCCCCAGCGCACCGTCAATGAAATCGTTCTGCATATCAATCACAAGCAAAATATCCTGCATGGTATACCTCCGTTTTTATTCAATCCGCACGTCCTTCACCGGCGGCGTAATCCGTTCGGCGTTGGCGTGGTAGATATTTTCCCGGATATCGTCCGGCAGACCGAGACTTTCCACAAACTTGTACATCCGGCTGTCGTAATAGTCTCTCGCGAAAATGAACTTTTCCGGATGTGCGAAGATGAGCTTTTTCGTATATTCCGGGTCACGCGAAACTGCGGTCAGGCACGAACCCGCCGACATATCGCAGTACAGATTGCCGTACTTTTCCAGAAGCTGTTCGATCCGTCCGCCGGGGATGACGGGGCCGGTCGGGTACGCGGTCGTCTCACCGAGATTATCGTTCGAGATATGGCACCAGAATCCGGGCGCATGACCGAGGAAATTCGTCTCGGGACAAAGTTTCAGCACGCGTTCAAGGGTGTCGATATCGCCGCCGTACCACCACGAACGTCTCGGAAACTCGCGTCCGGTCTTCTGCGCGCTTGCATTGTCGAAGTGAAGCGTCACGGGGATGCCGTTTTCGCCGCAGAAGCGGAACAGGTCGATGGCGTCGGGGTTATCGTACATCATACGCAGCTTGACTTCGCCGCAGATCTGTACGTTATAGTTCGCGATGGCGGCACGCATCCGCTGGACGGCGTCGGCTTTTCGCGGGTCGGGGGCATAGCCGAGGATGAATCGGTCGGGAGCCTTCTGTTTATACTCCCAGCAGAGCCGGAAGGAATTGGGGTTCGAATCGTCGATCGGCAGGGCCATACAGAACTTCGTTCCGGGGTCGTACTCGTCCTCGGGGGTTTCCCACGCGAGGAGCCATGTCTGCGCGATGCCGTTACGGTCCATGTTCTCGATCATCCGATCGAAGTTATGCCCGTGAAAATCGGGGTGGTTATGAGCATCGATGATTTTCATTTTCTGTTCCTCCTATCAAATGTAGGATACCAAACTTTACGTTTAATTATAAGGAAGAAAAATGACCGTTCCGGTCATTTTTCAATTTTATGTCCTGCGCGGGACGGCGCCTAAGAGGACCGGTCGCGGTCCTCTTAGGAATCTCCACGACCAAGGGGGTTCCCCCCATAAGCGGGAACTTATGCAAAAATGAGAGAAAAAAGAGCAAGAGAAAACGAATCAAAAAGAGAGGTGAGGGAAAAAAGTTCCGAAAACCGCAAT
>JBGVOJ010000132.1:0-4432 GCA_045126415.1 Eubacteriales bacterium
TCTTAGACCCATGATTTCCCACGCCGTATGGATGAGTGCGTGATTTGCAATTGCCATAGAGAATTCAGCTACATTTTGTCAGCATCCGCTCGGACTGGCTGCCGCGCCCTTCGCTTTTCGTTCGTGAGAGCGGCTGACATACAGTTTGCACAAACGCAAAGCATGGACGGCGGCAGCCAAGACATGCGGTGTTATACGAAACGTAGCTGAATTGTAACGCGGCGCACGATATCACGGAGACGGAAGGGGTCTGTGCTGAACAAAACGAAGTTTTGAGAAGTCGCTCCACTACTCCTGATGATTTTTATGCCTCTACGGCTACAGGTCTAACAAATTTCAGCCGTACTCCACTTACAATTTCTCCTTTTCCCCTTCCATATCATATCAACCCCACAAACCGGCTACAGCAGATTGAAGTTTTTGCGGAGCTTTTTTCAAAAAGCGACCGTTCCCCTTCCCCCATACCCTGCACTTTCCTTCCTTTATTATATACCCCGTCAGCCCACACTATTCGCCTTTCCGAGAATTTCCTTCACCACCGCCGCACGTGCGCGGTCGCGGTCTGCGGGACTTGTCACACCTTCGTGTTCCACGCAGATTGTGTTCGGCATGCAGCGCATCAGCATTTCGTCCAGCTTCTCAATGGGAAGATCGAGGAGGTTCAGCGATGCACCGAGACGGACGTCGGAATAGAGCGAAATCAGTTCCGCGGAGCCGATGCGGGTCGCGTACATCATTACGCCCATGCCACGCATGACGCGATCGGAAAGGTTGTCGAGGGATTCCCGGCTGATGCGGCCGCGCAGTTCCCGTTCCTTTGCGATGATCTGGGCGATGACGTCTTCCAGCTTGGTGATCACTTCGTCTTCCGTCACGCCGAGCGTGATCTGGTTCGAAATCTGGTACAGGCTGCCCGATGCCGCGCTTCCTTCTCCCGCCATGCCGCGGATCGTCAGACCCAGCTTGCCCAACTGATTCTGCAGACTGCGGATGCCGCCCGCACCCGTGTATGCCGGAAGATGCAGCATCACCGACGCACGCATTCCCGAGCCGAGGTTCGTCGGACAGTGTGTCAGGTAGCCGAGCTTTTCCGAATATGCGATATCCAGTGCACCGTCCAGAAGGGTTTCCGCTTCCGTCACCGCCTGTACCGCGCCCGCCAGGTCAAAGCCCGCCGTGATCGCCTGTACGCGGATGTGATCTTCCTCCAACACCATGATGTAAACCGATTTTTCTTCGTTCGAGATCAGCGCGCACGGTCCCGCCTTCTTCGCAAAATCCGGACTGACAATGTGCCGCTCCGCGTAGGACGCGCGTTCCACCGCCGGAAGGGAGGCGAAATCGGTGAATGTCCAGCCTTCTTTTCCGTCAAACACCGCCCAGACTTTTCCGATAATTTCCTTCGCCTTTTCTTCCGTCAGACGTCCGTCAAACGGGTAGCCGCTCAGGTTTCGTGCCAGACGCACCCGCGTGCTTACTGCTACATCGTTTTCCTTGCCCTTGTTTCTGTACCACATATCCGTTTCTCCTTTCCCGACTTACGCGTTCCCGCGGAGACTCCGCAGTTCATCCCGGATCTCCGCCGCGCGTTCGTAATTTTCTACCTTGATCGCTTCCTTCTGTTCCGCTTCCAGTGCACGGATTTTGTTCTTCAACTCATTTTTTTCACGGAACTTCGACGGTGCGCGTCCGCTGTGCGCCGTTTTGCCGTGGATCCGGCCGATCGTCGGCTCCAGCTCGTCCGCAAACGTCTCGTAGCACGTCGGACATCCCGCCTTGCCTTCCCTTGCAAAGTCCGAGAGGGTCATCCCGCACAGCGGACACCGCTTCGCGTGACTCCGTTCCGCAAGCTGTCTGGTCTTCGCCGGCGCGAACAGACTTCCAAATAAATTATCCATATGTTCGAACGGGTCGTTCGCAAACAAACTCTCAAACTGCCCGAACTCCGAAGTAAGCCCGCCGAACTTCTTGAATTCGCCCTTCTTCTCCAGCTCGTCCGCGCAGTCACGGCACAGGGAATAGGTTTTTTCCGTCCCGTTCACGTTTTCGTGGTAATAAAATGTCGCTTCCTTCTTCTTGCATCTCTCACAAAGCATATTATTTTCCTCCGTTATACTATATAATTAATGTAGGTTTTCGCTTATTCCATCATCAGCAGCATCAGGATGTGCCGCAGGATGTCCGCGCGTACCGCCGCTTTCTTTTCCGCCGGACACTTGTCCAGTGCCGACTGTGACATTGCCTGTGCCGCGATCCGTGCTTCCCGCTCGGTCATGACGCCGTGCTCAATGAGGTTTTTCAGGTACGCCTTCGCCTCGTTTTCGTCGAGCGTCTGCCCGATCGCCTGGAAAAAGTGCATCAGGTACTCGCTCTTCGTCATCTTGATGCGCACGATGCGGATGTAGCCGCCGCCGCCCCGTCTGGATTCCGTCACGTACCCGCGCTCCGGCGTGAACCGCGACGTGATGACATAGTTGATCTGGCTCGGGACACAGCCGATCTTCGCCGCAAGGTCGTTCCGGCGTACTTCCGTACTGCCGCCGCCTTCCTCCAGCATCTCTTCGATCAGCCGCGCGATATGGTCGGATAATATCATGATTCATCTCCGTTTCCGGTCTTTTTTTGATTTTGACTATCTTTGACCTTTTCTTTGTGGCTTTATTATACAACAAAAGTCAGGATTGGTCAAAGTCAAGGAAAGTCAGAAATCAACACTGCAAAGGCAATTATATGAATTTATCTGCATAAAATCTCGTTTTTTCTCACTCAATCACACTTTTTCATATCTTTTTCCGTTTAAAATTTTTTAAAAAGGGGTTTGGGGAAAAACTTTTTTCAAAAAGTTTTTCCCCAAGAATTCATCCAATCCTCAACCGATTATACTCCTCCGTAAGCCGGAGCCACGTCCGGCGGTCTGCCGTGCCCGTCGCGTCCAGACCGTTTATCTGCTGGTATTCCCGTACCGCTTCGAGGGTCTGCGCACCGTAGATGCCGGACAGCGGTACCTGCGGGTAGTCGTACTCGTGCCGCATCGCGTTCAGCAGAATCTGCAGGATCAGTACCTCATCTCCACGCTGTCCCGGCAGGGTGGCGTAAGACGCGATGTCCGGCAGTACCCGCACCATCACCGGTTTCCGCAGTTCCACCTCAAGCAGATACTCCTCCGTCAGTGTCTGCCACGTCGCAAAATCCACCACGCCCGTCACCGGCAGCCGACGTTCTTCCTGATACCGCCGCACCGCCTGCGCGGTTTCGTCGTTGTACACCCCCGTCACCGCCACCGTCCACTCCGCTTCGTCCAGCACCAGCCCGAGATACCGCAGCATCTCCTGCAGATAACGCACCCGGACGGCATCCTCTGTAATCCTCACAAAAGCCATGTCCGCCTCCTCACGAAATCACCCCGCCGAACTGTGCGGACGAACCTTCGTCCCCCTGCACGAGCGTCCGGTACGTGTCCGCAATCGAATTCCATGTTTCCGCACCGACCGCGCCGCTCGGCGTAATTCCGAAGACCTCCTGATAAATCCGCACCGCGTTTTCCGTGCCGGGACCGTAGACACCGTCCACGGTCAGCTTCGGAATCTCCGTATATACGTCGGAAATGCGGTTCAGCCAGTTCTGCAGAATCCGCACACTCTCGTTCGCTTCCCCGACCACCAGCGGAACGCCCGGATACGGTGCAGTCTCTGCGGAAAAATATCCCGCCGGCAGGGACGCCAGCAGATTCCGGTACGTCGTGTACAACGCACGCCATGTATCAATCTCCACCACGCCCGTCACCGGAAGTCCGTAATCGAACTGAAAATCCTCGACCGCCGCCCGCGTATTGGCTCCGAACACCCCGTCGATGGCCACCGGACGTACGGATTCGTTAAACGCCGAAATCAGCGCGAGAAAATACTGCAGTTCCGTCACACCCGCACCCGCCGAACCTTCACGCAGTTCCGTCCCGTACAGAAGGGTGACATCCTCCGGCGGAATTCCTTCGGAATTGACATCCGTGATCCGCTTGACCCCGTTATAAATCCGCGCGATGGCGTACCATGTCGCGGAACCGACCACGCCGTCCGGCGTCAGGGAAAACTGCTCCTGAAATACCCGTACCGCATCCCGCGTCTCCGCGTCAAAATAGCCGTCCGGATTGCTGATTTTCGGGATTCCCGGAAAATTCCGCGAAATCCGGTTCAGGCGGAGCTGGATCAGCCGCACGGAATTCCCGACCGAACCGAGACGCAGCGGCGTTCCTTCGTAACTTTCGCCGATCCCCTCAATCGGCACGTCGCGGATGATGTCAATGTCATCCCCGAAATAATACTGTAAAATCTGATACGGCGAGAGACCGCCGTTCGCCAGTGATACCGTCCCCCACTGTGACAGCCCGTTGCACTGCACCTCCACCCCGTCACAATACGCCGCAAACAGAGGCTCG
>JBGVOJ010000133.1:0-2292 GCA_045126415.1 Eubacteriales bacterium
GGTGCATTACCTTTCTGTACCTCTGCACCGCAGGTCTCGATGGATGCCTCGGTATGAACCTTGGAAGAACCGGTTGCACCGCCGCAGCCGTCACGGCCGGTACGGCCGCCGAGAAGGATGACAATATCTCCCGGAAGCGGACATTCACGGCGTACATTCTTTTCGGGAGCTGCTGCGATTACGGCACCGATTTCCATACGCTTTGCCGCATAACCGCGATGGTAGAGTTCGTCAACCTGACCGGTAGCAAGACCGATCTGGTTACCGTAAGAGCTGTAACCAGCAGCTGCGGTGGTAACGAGCTTCTTCTGCGGGAGCTTGCCGGGAAGGGTTTCTTCAATCGGCTTGGTCGGGTCAGCCGCACCGGTCACACGCATTGCTGCATATACATAGGAACGACCGGACAGCGGGTCACGGATGGCACCGCCGATACAGGTTGCCGCACCGCCGAAGGGTTCGATTTCGGTCGGATGGTTGTGGGTTTCGTTCTTGAAGAGAAGGAGCCACTTTTCGGTTACGCCATCCACATCAACGTCAATCTTGACGGTGCAGGCGTTGATTTCTTCGGATTCGTCGAGCTTCGGGAGCTTGCCGGTTGCCTTGAGTTCACGGACTGCAAGAGTAGCAATATCCATGAGAGTCATCGGCTTGTGTTCACGACCAAGCTTGGTACGGATTTCCTTATATTCATTGAACGCAGCTTCAAGAAGCGGATCTTCGAACTTTACGCTGTCAATCGTAGTGAGGAAGGTGGTATGACGGCAGTGGTCAGACCAGTAAGTATCGATCATCTTGATTTCGGTGATCGTGGGGCAACGGCCTTCGGACTTGAAGTAACTGATGGTGAAACGAAGGTCGTCTTCATCCATTGCGAGACCGTACTTTGCGATAAAACCAGCAAGATCCGCGTCGGTCATGTTGTTGAAGCCTTCCAGAACGGCTACATCGGCAGGAGTATCATAAACCATCGTAAGGGTTTCCTTGGTCTCAAGGGTAGCTTCACGCGCTTCTACAGGGTTGATAACATACTTCTTGATTGCTGTAAGTTCTTCGTCGGTCAGGCTGCCGGAGAGAATATAAACTCTTGCAGTCTGAACAACCGGACGCATTTCCTGAGAAATGATCTGGATACACTGGGAAGCGGAGTCGGCTCTCTGGTCGTACTGACCGGGCAGGTATTCTACCGCAAATACGATATCACCTTCATTTGCAGCGAGTTCACGATAAGTAACGTCAACCTGCGGTTCGGAGAATACGGTAGTGGTTGCATATTCGAAAAGTTCAGGTTCGATATTTTCCACGTCATAACGGTTCTGAACACGTACACCGGTCAGAGACTTGATACCGAGGAAGGAAACAATATCGGACTTCAGCGCGTCGGCCTCAACGGTGAGACCTTCGCGCTTTTCTACATAAATTCTATAAACCATAATTCAAATACCTCTTATTTGCACTGAAGGGCGCGCTGACCAATGTCACTTCTCATATAAGCACCCTCAAATTTCACGTCAGCAGCAGCTTCGTAGGCATATTTCACAGCGGTTTCCAGTGTATCCGCAATTGCAGTCACACCAAGAACACGTCCGCCGCCGGTTACAAGGACGCCGTCCTTGATCTTCGCACCGGCAATATAGATTTCCGCCTCATGCTTCGGCTGTTCGGGAAGGGTCATCGGGAAACCGGTAGCATACTTCTTCGGGTAACCGTTCGACGCCATGATAACACAACAAGCGTGAGCATCTTTGAACTTTACGTCAACCTTATCAAGTTCACCTGCTGCAACCGCCTGCATAATTTCAAACAGGTCGGTATCAAGAAGAGGAAGTACAACCTGCGTTTCCGGATCACCGAAACGGCAGTTGTATTCAATCACCTTCGGGCCGTTCTTTGTGATCATCAGACCAAAGTAGAGACAACCTTTAAATGTTCTGCCTTCCGCGTTCATTGCATTGATGGTGGGAAGGAAAATCTTTTCCATACATTCTTCCGCAACGTCAGCGGTATAATACGGGTTCGGAGCAACGGTACCCATACCGCCGGTGTTCAGACCGGTGTCATTGTCACCGATTCTCTTGTGGTCCATGGAAGAAACCATCGGAACAACGATCTTACCGTCGGTGAAGGAAAGAACGGAAACTTCCGGACCTTCGAGGAATTCTTCGATGACAACACGGTTACCGCTTGCACCGAATACTTTGTCTTCCATGATTTCACGGAGACCGTCTTTCGCTTCCTCACGGGTCATGCAGATCAGAACGCCTTTACCGAGCGCAAGACCATCTGCCTTGATAA
>JBGVOJ010000134.1:0-4099 GCA_045126415.1 Eubacteriales bacterium
GCATCAAGCAGGAACTCGAAAACCTCGCGCTGTCCTACCTCGACCCGATCGGCTATCAGGAAGTTTCCAGCGATATCGAACGGAAGTACGGACTGAACCAGAACTTCATCGAAAATACCCGCGCGGTCGTTTCCGAAAAGCTTGAAGAATACAACATCAACTTTACCCTTGAGGGACGCGTCAAGACGGTCTATTCCATCTACCGCAAGATGTTCAAGCAGAACAAGAGCTTCGACGAAATCTACGACTTCTACGCGATCCGCATCATCGTGGACACCGAACTTGAATGCTATACCGCGCTCGGTATCATCCACGAAATGTTCAAGTCGATTCCCGGACGTTTCAAGGACTACATCTCCACGCCGAAAACGAATATGTACCAGTCCCTCCATACGACGGTCATCGGCCGCGACGGTATTCCGTTTGAAGTCCAGATCCGTACCCGCGAAATGCACCACATCGCCGAATACGGTATTGCCGCGCACTGGAAGTACAAATCCGGCGCGAACAGCAAGGCGGATATTGACAAGAAGCTCTCGTGGATCTCCCGCCTGATCGACACCGAAAACGGCGCGATCGACAACGAAGACTTCATGCACGCCCTCAAGATCGACATTTTCAGCGATGAAACCTTCGTTTTCACCCCGAAGGGCGATGTCATCGCACTTCCGCAGAACTCCACACTCATCGACTTCGCGTACGCGATCCACTCCGAAGTCGGAAACAAAATGGTCGGCGCGAAGATCAACGGCATGATCTCCCCGATCGACCGTGTTCCGCAGACCGGGGAAATTATCGAAATTCTCACATCCTCCTCATCCAAGGGTCCGAGCCGCGACTGGCTGAAAATCGTCAAGACGAGCGAAGCGCGCGCCAAGATCCGCCAGTGGTTCAAGAAGGAAAAACGTCCCGAAAACATCAAGTTCGGTCTCGCCGAACTCGAAAAGGAACTCGCGAAGTTCCGCGTCAAGCCGACCGAAGACCAGAAGACCGAAATCATTGCCGCCACCGCGCGCCGTCTCGGCATGGCGATTCCCGATGATCTCCTCAACGCCATCGGCTTCAACGGTATCGCGATGACCAAGGTGCTGGCAAAGCTCAAGGACGAATACGAACGCATCGTCAAGCCCGACGAGGAAAATCCGATCACCGAAACCGAGCAGATCCAGACCCAGAAAACCAAGAAAATCCGCTCCAACAGCGGTATCATCATCGACGGCGAATACGGATGCGAAGTCAAGTTCGCGAAGTGCTGCAATCCGCTTCCCGGCGACAAGGTGATTGGCTTCGTCACCAAGGGATACGGTGTTTCCATCCACAAGCACGACTGTCCGAATGTTGCCGAGAGCATGAAGCATCCCGAAAACGCCGACCGCTGGCTCCGTGCCGAATGGGACAGCGAAACTCTGTCCGCATCCAGCCAGAACAAGGCTCTGTTCGAAGCCATGCTCCAGATTTACGCCGAAAAGGACATTATGCTCCTTGCCAATATCACAACGACCCTCGCCGATATGAAAGTCTCCCTCCTGTCTATCAACACGCAGAAGAGCGACGACACCGACATCATCATCAACCTGACCGTCGGCTGTAAGAATGTCGACCATTTCAACTCGATCATGTCCCGTCTCAAGTCCATCCACCATGTACATACCATCACGAGAGGATTTGCGTAATGATTATCGAACGTATTGTTTTTCTGTCCGATGTCCACGACTGCCACATCGACTGGTACGGCACGAAAACCGCCGACCGTATGGAGAAAATGCTCCGGGATATCGAAGAACGTCAGAAGACGCATCCCGCCGACCTGTTCATCATTCTCGGCGATGTGTCCCTTGACTTCTGGATGTGGAGCGAAAAGGGTTCCTATCTCCGGAATCCGCCCATATCCAACACCGATCACTTTGTGAAGAATTATATGAAGCGTCTGCCCGGTCCGGCGTACATCATTCCGGGGAACCATGAGCAGTACGGTGCCGAAAAATGGACGGAAATCACCGGATGTCCCCGCTCGTTCCTCATCGAGGGCGGGAACGCGGTGTTCGTCCTGCTCGACAATTTCGCCGGAAACCTCGACCCGACCGAGCACAGCGACGGCACGCACACGCAGACCAACTGCGAAATGGTGAAGTACGTCCTCGAACAGTATCCGGAATACCTCGTCTTCCTCTGCGCGCATCACTTCGATCCGGCAGCAGAAAGTGAGGAATTCCGCGAACTTTTAGCGGAAAACGAGCAGATTGTTGCGCTGCTGCAGGGGCATACCCACCTTTCAAACGTCATTCCGGGTGACGAACGCACCGGCGGAAAGCCGATTCTCCAGACCGGCAACTACAGCTATACCGGCGTAAAGGGAAATCCCGCTGATTCCTTCTGGGGCTGGCGTGAACTGGAATTCGAGGACGACGGCACCATCCGCTCGTTCTATCATGTTCCGGAAAGTCATGCCTTCCACGGAGAGGGCACGGTTGACGTCGAAGAACACGAGCAGGACGAATGGGAAATCTGCATCCCGTTCGAAGACTGCGATGAATATGAGGAGGAATAACGCATGAAGATCACCTACATCGGCACCGCCGCATCCGAAGGACTTCCCGCACTGTTCTGCCAGTGCCCGATCTGTGACGCCGCACGTAAAAACATGGGCAAAGAATTCCGCGGACGCGCGGGCATCTGCGTGAACGGCAAACTGCTCGTCGACTTCCCGCCGGATATCTACCACGGCGCGGCAAAAGCCGGCGTTGACCTCTCGCAGATCGAAGATATCGTCGTCACCCATTCCCACGAAGACCATTTCACCCCCTATGAACTGTCCACCCGCCGCGAACCGGTGTACTGCAAGCGTACCCAGCCGGGCAAACTCCACGTTTACGGCAACATGAGCACCGGCGCGAAGCTGAACGGCTACGTTCCCGGCGCCGCCGAAGGTCACGGCGAATCCCACGGTCTCGTGTTCGACTATGCGAAGTCGTTCGAACCCATCGAAACGGCAGCGGGCGTCACCGTCACCATGCTTCCCGCCGACCACGACAAGAATCAGGAATGCCGGATGATGTTCATCGTTGAAAACGCGACGGGAAAAACCTTCCTCTACGCGCACGATACCGGTCTCTTCCCGCAGGAAACAGTCGAATTCCTGAAAGGGAAGCGCTGCGACCTCATCAGCCTCGACTGTACAAATGTCCTGCTCGGTGACGAAAACGACCGCAATCACATGGGCATCAGGGCGGATATTCACATGCGTCAGATTCTGCTCGACAACGGCACGGCAGACGAAAACACGCAGTTCATCGTCCACCACTTCTCCCACAACGGCTTCATCCCGAACGGTGAAGTTTGTCCGCAGACAACCTTCGAAAAAATGGCCGCCGACCATGGATTCCTCATGTCCTATGACGGCATGAAAGTTGAAATCTAAAGGAAATTATAATAAATGAAAGCAATCTTACAACGTATTTCCGAAGGGAAAGTTGTCATTGACGGTGAAACCGTCGCGCAGTGCGGGAAGGGTCTGATGATCCTGCTCGGTGTTGCGCAGGGTGACACCGAAAAGGATGCCGATCTTCTCGCGGCAAAAATTGTGAAAATGCGCATTTTTGCCGACGAAAACGATAAAATGAATTTATCCGTAGCCGACATCGGCGGCGGTGTCATGGTCGTTCCGAACTTCACCCTTCTCGCCTCCTACCGCAAGGGCAACCGCCCCGATTACATGCAGTCCGCCGCACCCGACGAAGCCAAGCGTCTGTTCGAATACTTCACCGCGCAGATCGCGAAGGAAATTCCGGACACCACGCACGGTCAGTTCGGCGCGGACATGAAAGTTTCCATCACCAACGACGGCCCCTGTACCATTCCGATGGATTCCGAAGTACTGAAACAGCCCAAGAGACAGTAAACTATGATCGTAAAAGTAAACGGAAACGTAAAACCATATTACGTCCAGACCATTGCCATGATCTTCTTTCCGGGCGCGAAATTCCCGGAAAACGAAGAACGCACTCCCGACACCGTCGTCCTGACCCTCGACATGACCGAAACGGAAGACGGTGTTCACTCCACCGTGACCATCGAACAGGGGGACACCTCCGCTTCTGCG
>JBGVOJ010000135.1:0-4545 GCA_045126415.1 Eubacteriales bacterium
CTCCCCCGTCACCCTCGACAAACCCTGCTCCATCCTCGCCGGCAACAAACCCTGCCACACAGCCGCGATGGAATCGGGGAAGTTTTGATGGATTTTTCTGGGGTAAAAGTTTTTTGAAAAAATTTTTACCCCGAACCGCTTTCAAAAAACTTCATACTGGAAAAATAAACAGAGAAAGTGCAGATCTGGAATACTGAAACGGCTGTAAAGCTTACAGAAGTTACGGTACTGCAAATCTGCACTTTCTTTGTCTTGTTTTATAGTTTAAAAGTTTTTGGAAAAGGGTTCGGGAAAAACCTTTTTTAAAAAGGTTTTTCCCGAGAAAAATCCATCAAAACTTCCCCGATTCCATCGCGGCTGTGTGGCAGGGTTTGTTGCCGGCGAGGATGGAGCAGGGTTTGTCGAGGGTGACGGGGGAGCCGTCGAACTGGGTGATGGTGCCGCCCGCTTCTTCGATGATGAGGGAACCGGCCGCGAAATCCCACGGGGAGAGGCGGTACTCGAAGAAGATGTCGACCGCGCCGGAGGCGACGGTGCAGAGGTCGAGCGCGGCGGAACCGGATCGGCGGATGTCGCGGGTGTTCATGAACAGCCATTTTGCACGTTCGAAGGTGATGTCGCCGAGTTCTTCGCGGTAGTAGGGCGACGTGCCGAAGCAGGCGAGCGCGTTGTGCAGGTCACGGTCGGATACGCTGAGCGGAAGGGTGCCGGTCGGGGTCTCGACAAACGCGCCTTTGCCGCGTTCCGCCCGGTAAAGAAGGTTCTGATACGGGTTGTAGATCGCGCCCCAGACGACTATGCCGCCGTCCGTGATGCCTATGGAAATTGCACTGTTTCTATAATTGTGGATGAAGTTGGTCGTGCCGTCGATCGGGTCGATGATGAAGCAGACCTTCGTGGCAAGGGCTTCCATGGGATTGTCGTCGGATTCTTCGCCGATGATGACCGCGTCGGGGAGCCGTCCGCCGATTTCTTTGTAGAGGAAATTCTGCACGGCAACGTCGTAGGCAGTCACGAAATTCGCGTCGCCCGACTTGCTGTCGATGCTGTTGTCGATGTCGTGCGCGGACAGCATGATCTTCGCCGCTTCGCGCATCAGTTCCGGAATGAATTCGTACATGGTTGTATCTCCAGATGTTTACATTTTCTTGAATATTTTGATCCCGCCGCAGTCGGTGACGGGATTCTCGGACAGCGAAACGATGCTGCAGCCGTTCCGGCGGATGTCCTCCGCGCACGGCAAGGTGTCCGCATTTCCGCAGAGATAGACGGTCCCGTCATGATATCCGCACGCGCCGCCGAGAAAACCGCAGCCGTAGCCGGGCAGGGTAATGCCGCCTTCGTTCAGCCGGACGCACGGGATTTCCGCGCTGTCCAGCGATTTCGCGATGCCGCGGTCGAACGTCAGCACCGCGTCGTCCGTCACAAGGCACGAGCAGCCCGTGTAGCCCTGCTTCACCGGAACGGTCCGGTACCCGCGTTCTTTCGCAAAGTCGAGCAGAGCGGCGCAGACGGCGTCAGGACGGCAGATCAGCACGTTCCGCCATACGGCGGCGTTGAAAGCCACATCGTTCGGATAGCGTTCGTTCCGCACGATGTCTGCCGGATGAACGTCAAACCCGCCGAGTTGTGCGATCCGTCCGATCACGGCGGAATTCTCGCGGAAATACCGCGCGGAGACGTACAGACGGTTGGACAATACGGCGAAAATCATGTCGGGATGGCACTGCACCGGTCCCGCAAGATCGACGTCCGGCGGCAGCGGGATTACCTCGGCGAAGAATTTCCGCAGATTTTCCCGCATTTCCTCCGGCATTTCGCCCGAGATGACGCAGAAATATTCAGTCACTGCGGCTTGACCGTGCCGTCGGTTTCGATGATGTCGGCGCCGTATTCCATCGCGGCGGCAAGCTCTTCGTCCCGGCGGAGAAGCCAGATTCCCACTTCAAAGCCGAGACCGTGGAGTTCGTCCGCGAATTCCTTCGACGCACGGCGGATTTTGTCGGAAACCCACGAGGTCGCGTCACAGGGGAAGGGAATCCAGACGGTCGTGCGGTGACCCTTCGAGACGGTCTGCAGAGCGGCGACGTTCGCTTCGTCGATCACGCCGTCGTAGTGGAATTCGGCTTCCGGGAAACGCGCGGCGACTTCCTCGAAGGACGATACATTCGCGCAGGTGAAGCCGACGAGGGAACCCATGTCCGCTTCCTCGATCTGACGGTAGAGAAGCTCGCGGCGTTCGGGCGTGAAGCGTTCGTAGCAGTTGTCGATTTTCAGGGGGATTCCGACGTTTTTCGCGAAGGCGAGAACCTCCGTGAACAGCGGAATCTGCGTCCCGCGGAAGGATTCGTTTTTCCACAGGCCGTAATCGAGCGTGCGCGCTTCGTCAAAGGTCAGTTCGGCGATCTTACGGTTTTCGGCGGGTGTACCGTCGGGATTGCGGCCCGTGCGTCCGACGCTTCCGTCGTGCAGGACGACGCAGCGGTCGTCGGCGGTGAACTTGAGGTCAAGCTCGATCATGTCATAGCCCTGCTGTACGGCTGCCTGAAAGGCGGGCAGGGTATTTTCGGGAGCGTCCGTGCCCACGCCGCGGTGAGCTTCGATGCGGATTTTCTTTGCCATAGTGATTACCTCCGGATCAATATCCTGTAAAACGTCAAAAACCCCCTGCAGATGAGGGAGTTTTAAGTGACATATTCTTGTGGAAACTTACGCGCGGTTGATCTTACCGGAACGCAGGCAGCGGGAGCATACGCTTACGGTGGTGTGAGTACCGTCAACGACAGCCTTTACCTTGCGGATGTTCGGCTTCCAGGTTCTGTTGGTCTTACGGTTGGAATGGGATACGTTGCAGCCAAAGGTAACGCCCTTTCCGCAGATGCAGCACTTTGCCATTTTAAATATACCTCCGTCTATGGAATCTTTAGACAAGTCAACGTTAGTTATTATATCACAGTTGATTCGAAAATGCAATACCTCTATTGATTTTTATTCGCCAAAAACACGATTTTTTTGAGGATTTTTTTGTGGATTTTGGTGTGGGAATCCTGTGGAAAACTCGAATTTGTACTTTTTTATAACTTTTTTACGAACCGTTCCATCCGGTCGAGAGCCTTCGCGATGTGCTCGACGGAATACGCGTACGAAATCCGCGCGAAGCCTTCGCCGCAGTCGCCGAACGCCGTGCCGGGAACGATCGCGACCTTTTCTTCCTGCAGAAGACGTTCGCAGAATTCCTCGGAACTCAAGCCGAACTTCGAAATGTTCGGGTAAACGTAGAACGCGCCTTCCGGATCGAAGCAGTCGATGCCGAGGGAACGCAGTCCTCCGACGATGTAGCGGCGGCGGCGGTTGTATTCCTTGCGCATCATGTCGACATCGGCGTCACCGTTGCGCATCGCTTCCACCGCCGCGTACTGCGACGTGGTCGGGGCGCACATGATGGCGTACTGGTGGATCTTGAGCATCTGCTTCGTGATTTCGGCCGGAGCGAGCGTGTAGCCGAGACGCCAGCCCGTCATCGCGTAGGTCTTCGAGAAGCCGCTGGCGATGATCGTGCGTTCGCGCATGCCGTCGAGGGACGCAATCGAGACGTGCTCTCTGCCGTAGGTCAGTTCACAGTAGATTTCGTCGGAGAGGATCATGATGTCCGTGCCGCGCAGGACTTCTGCGATTTCCTCGAGGTCTTCGCGGGTCATGATCGCGCCGGTCGGGTTGTTCGGATAGGGAAGGACGAGCAGCTTCGTTTTGTCAGTGATGACGCTCTTCAGTTCGTCGGCGGTGAGCTTGAACTTGTTTTCCTCTTTGGTGTTGAGGTAGACCGGCTTGCCGCCCGCCAGTTCGCAGATCGGGCCGTAGCAGACGAACGCGGGCTGGGGAACGATCACCTCGTCGCCGGGATTAATGACCGCGCGCATGGCGATGTCGATGGCTTCGCTGCCGCCGACGGTCACGATCACTTCGGATTTCGGGTCGTACGTGAGGTCATAGCGGCGGTTCATGTAGGCGGAAATCTCCTGACGGAGCTCGAGCGTGCCGCTGTTGGAGGTGTAGTAGGTCTTGCCGTTTTCAAGGGATTCGATGGCGGCGACGCGGATGTGCCACGGGGTGATGAAGTCCGGCTGACCGACGGTGAGAGCGACAACGCCCTGCATATTTTCGAGCAGATCGAAGAATTTGCGGATACCGGAGGGTTTGATGTCCTGAACGGTGGAGGAGAGAATCTTGGAGTAGTCCATCACATCATATTTCCTCTCTCATCGACCGGAGTCGTACCGTAGACGACGCCGTTGTCCTTGTACTTGCGGAGGACAAAGTGGGTCGCGGTGGAAAGAACGCCGTCGATGGGTGCGAGACGTTCCGCAACAAACAGCGCGACTTCGCGCATGGTTTTGCCCTTGATGGAAACGGACAGGTCGTAGCCGCCGGACATGAGGTAGACGGACTCGACTTCCGGATAGTTGTAAATCTTCTGTGCGACGCGGTCGTAGCCGTGTTCGCGCTGGGGCGTGATCTTGATTTCAATGATCGCGGAAACGGTTTCTT
>JBGVOJ010000136.1:0-1431 GCA_045126415.1 Eubacteriales bacterium
CCCGCCGGACATTCCACGCGGTATATCCGGACGGAAACGACCGGTACGATCCGCTGTCCTTCGCCGGTGAATTTACCCGCTTTACCCAGATGAACACCGCCGTAAAGACCGACGCGCTGGCCGCCCGCATCACCGCGGAGATCAACGCGAAGTACGGAGAATACGTCAACGCTCTCCAGAACGGCACCTGCATCGACATCCCGCCGCGCGGCATCGACAAAGGCGTCGGCGTGGCGCGTTACGCGGATCAGATGGGCGTACCGCACGAAAACGTCTGGTGCGCGGGCGACAACATGAACGACATGGCAATGATCACTCGTTTCCACGGCTGCGCGGTATCAAACGCCCGTGAGGAAGTCAAAGCAGCAGCGGAAGCCACCTACGACGGCATTTTCGCAATCATCGACCACATCATGCAGGTGGCGGAATCTGCCGAATAACATCGATTCCGGTTGACAATTTCGCCCATGCGTGATATAATTAAACCGATAAAAATCTAAAAAATCCGCAGGTCTCCCCTGCGGATGACATAATGGAGGAATAGTCCAATGGCAAAGGTATTAGTTGAAACCAGCGCACGTCACGTACATCTCACCGAAGAACACATCAAGGTTCTGTTCGGCGAAGGCGCAACCCTCACCCACAAGAAGGATCTGTCCCAGCCCGGTCAGTTCGCATGCGAAGAACGCGTAACCGTAGTCGGCCCCAAGAAGTCCATCCCGAACGTAATCATCCTCGGTCCCGCACGTCCGGCTACTCAGGTTGAAATCTCCCTCACCGACGCACGTACTCTCGGCGTATCCGCTCCCGTACGTGAATCCGGTGACGTTGCAGGCTCCGGCGCATGCAAGCTCGTTGGCCCCTGCGGTGAAGTTGAAATCGCTGAAGGCGTAATCGCTGCAAAGCGTCACATCCACATCACCCCCGCTGACGCAGAAGAATTCGGCGTATCCGACAAGGAAATCGTATCCGTAAAGATCGAATCCGACGGCAGAACCACCATTTTCGGTGACGTTGTTGTACGCGTAAGCCCGAAGTTCGCTGCTGCAATGCACATCGACACTGACGAATCGAACGCAGCATGCGCATTCGGCGAATGCTACGGCGAAATCATCAAGTAAGGTTTCATTTAGAAGAAAGAAAAAAGCACCGGAACGGTACTTTTTTCAATTTTATCGCCTGCGCGGCGGGCGCACAATGAGGACAGGAGACACGGAGTGTCTCCATCGTGGCCCTCTTGTGAATCACCCCGACCAAGGGGGAACCCCCATAAGCGGGAACTTAAGCAACAAAGAGAGAAAAAAGAGCAAGAGAAAACGAATCAAAAAGAGAGGTGAGGGAAAAAAGTTCCGAAAACCGCAATACAAGAGAAGAAACCAGATAAACAATCGCCAGAAAATCAGAAGCCACCGCAAACAAATAGTCCGAATT
>JBGVOJ010000137.1:0-1930 GCA_045126415.1 Eubacteriales bacterium
CCCCCGCCCTTCCAAAAACCTTTTCAATCTATGAAAAAATTTTGGTGGGTGCGGATTTACGGTTTTACTTCTGAATCTCGTCCCAGTTGATTTTTTTGTCCTTGAAGTAGAATTCGCGGTCGTGTTCACTGATTTCGCGGAGGACGCGGCAGGGAGTGCCGACAGCAACCACGTTCGCGGGGATATCTTTTGTGACGACGCTGCCCGCGCCGATGACGGTGTTGTCACCGATAGTCACGCCGGGCATGACGAGGACGCCTGCGCCGAGCCAGCAGTTCCTGCCGATATGGATGGGCATGTTGAACTGGTACACGAGTTCGCGCAGTTCGGGAAGGATCGGATGTCCCGCCGTGGAAAGAACACAGTTCGGGCCGAACATGGTGTTGTCGCCGACGTAAATGTGCGAGTCATCCACCAAAGTGAGGTTGAAATTCGCGTAGACGTTTTTGCCGAAATGGACGTGGTGTCCGCCCCAGTTCGCGTGCAGTGGGGGTTCAATGTAGCAGTCCTCGCCGATTTCCGCAAACATATCTTTCAGCATTTCCGTGCGCTTGTCGAGTTCCGACGGACGGGTCTGGTTGAAGTCGTACAGCTTTTCGAGACAGACGCGCTGTTCGCGGAGGATATCGGGATCCTCGCAGAGATAAAGCTCGCCGCACTGCATTTTTTCTTTCATGGTCATGGTATATGTTCCTCCTGAACCGAAATTACAGGATAATGATACCACAAAATCTCCGTCTTGTAAAGCCGGTCGCTTGACTTTTCCGTCCTGCGTTGTTATAATTATACTGTCTGAAATACAAAATTTCTATCAATATATTGCCTTTTAATATAACAATTCTGTATATGGAGAAGAAATAATGACGCTTGATGAAAATCGCGCCGAACGGGTTGTATATTCTTATCCGGATTACGACGCTTACATACAGTATTTCCGCTGTGACAAACCGATGAGTCACCGCGGGGGAATCGCCCACTGGCACAACGACGTGGAATTTCTCGTCACAATCGCGGGCACGGCGGAACACAGTGTCAACGGGGAGATCATCACCCTGCACAGCGGCGAAACGATCTTTGTGAATTCCCGGCAGATGCACTATGTCCGTCCGATCGGCGGGGAGCGTTCCGAGATCATCTGCATCCGTCTGAACACAAATATGCTGTGCATGTCCCCGTTTTTCGACAGTACTTATGTGCTTCCGGTCACGCAGAACCGCAATATGCCCTATCTCATTCTCCGGGAGGACTGTGACTGGCAGCGGGAAGTGATCCGCAGCCTGACCGAAATGTACCGCCAGAGCAAAAGCAGGGCGGCACATCTGAAAATCCACGGTTTATTCTGTTTTATCTGGTCGCTGATCTGCGAGAATATGCCGGAATCCTCCCCGATGAATATCTCCGACGCAAACGACCTTACGGCGATCGAAACCATGATCGACTATATCGAGCAGCATTATGCGGAAAAACTGACCCTCGATAAGATCGCCGAAAGCGGACATGTCTGCGAGAGCAAGTGCTGCCGCCTGTTCAGCCGGTATCTCCACAAAACGCCGAACATCTACCTCACGCATTACCGTCTCGGCAAGGCGGCAGAGCTTCTCGTCACAACCGCCCAGTCCGTCACGGAAATCGCGCTTTCCTGCGGCTTCAGCGGAACAAGCTATTTTTCGGAGACGTTCCGCAAGCATTTCGACCTCACGCCGAAAGAATACCGGATCAAAAACCGTCTCTGATCAGTCCGCAAACACCGCTGCGTCCCATGCCTTTTCCGTCACCGCCGCCAGTTCCGCGAGCTGTTCGGGACGGCTGACGCTCATCACGGGAACCGTGTCCGGCTGCGCGAGCAGATATCCGAGCGAGAGCATCCCGGGAGAAATCCCGGTTTCCGCCGAAAGTTTGCACAGACGGTTGTACGCCGCGCCGTTTTTCG
>JBGVOJ010000138.1:0-2269 GCA_045126415.1 Eubacteriales bacterium
AAAGCACTGAACGGACTGTCCATGCACGTGCCGAAGGGCGCAATCTACGGCTTCGTCGGCAAGAATGGAGCAGGCAAAACCACACTCATCCGTCTCATCTGTGGCTTGCAGGAACCGACATCCGGCAGCTATACTCTGTACGGCATCAAAAACGGAGATAAGAATATCGTGAAATCCCGGCGGCGAATGGGTGCCGTGGTGGAAACGCCGTCAATCTATCTCGACATGACGGCTGCGGACAATCTGAAACAGCAGTACCGGATTCTCGGACTGCCCTCATATGATGGGATCACTGAGCTTCTCAAACTGGTTGGTCTTACAGACACCGGTAAGAAAAAAGCGAAGAACTTTTCTCTCGGCATGAAGCAGCGGCTTGGAATTGCCATTGCGCTTGCGGGAGATCCGGACTTCCTTGTACTGGACGAGCCGATCAACGGACTTGACCCGCAGGGGATCATTGAAATCCGTGAACTGATCCTGCGGCTGAACCGGGAACGACAGATCACTGTGCTGATTTCCAGCCACATTCTGGACGAGCTGTCCCGTCTCGCTACCCATTACGGCATCATCGACAGCGGGCGGATGGTGAAAGAACTGTCCGCGGAAGAACTGGAAGCCGCCTGCCGCAAATGTATGCGCATGACGGTAAGTGATACAAAGATTCTAGCTCGGGTACTGGACAGCATGGGCGTGGAATACAAGATACTGTCCGATACGCAGGCGGATGTGTTTGCGAAGGTGAATGTTACAGAACTGACGCTTGCACTGGCAAAGGAAGGATGCGAGGTGTCCGAAATACAGGAACGTGACGAAAGTCTGGAGAGTTTCTATATTTCTCTTGTAGGAGGTGGCAGAAATGACTAAGCTGCTTCATGCGGAGTTTTCCCGCCTCATCAAAACCAAACTCTTCTGGCTCGGTCTGCTTGTGATGATAACGGTACCACTGTATGGTGTCGGTGTCCGATATTACGATTTTTATATCGCACAGGAAGCCGTATGGGAAACAGCGGACGGACTGTGGTTTGTAGGTGGTATGTATATCGCTGTCGTTTTATCGGTGTTTGTCAGCCTGTTCATCGGCACCGAATTCAGTGACGGAACCATCCGAAACAAGCTGACAGTGGGACACAGCCGGGGCAATATCTATCTCTCAAATCTGATTACCTGTACCTGCGTGTCACTTTTCTACCATATTGCTTACATTGCCGTGTTGTTCGGAGCAGGCTCACTTCTGCTGAAATCCTGGGAAACACCGATGAAAATCCTTGCGATCATGACTGCTCTTAGTTTGGCTGCAGTGGTGGCGGTGTCAGCTGTCTTCACTATGCTTGCCATGCTGATTCACAACCGATCTGCCGGAGCAGTGACAGCAATGCTCGTGGCAATGGCAATGCTGATCGGAGCCATGACTGTGTATTCTATGCTGAATGCACCGGAATACATTGAGAATGCGTTTCAACTGAGCGTTGACGGTGAGATCGTACCGAGTGACCCGATTCCGAATCCGAAGTACCTCACAGGTGTCAAACGGGATGTATACCGGCATATTCTTAACCTGATTCCCACAGGACAGATGCTGCGGTTCGGCAGTCTGGCATACTCCGATGATATGCTGTATCTGCCGCTGTATGCTGTCGGAGTTGCGGTTGTATGTACGCTTGGCGGACTGCTTGTGTTCCGACGGAAGGATATACGATAAGGAGTTAATTATGAATGAGCTGGCGTGGGCACTGATCGGAGTATCCGGCTTACTGAATCTGTTTTTCATCGTGAAGATTTTCTCGATACACAAAGGAATCCGGGAGATAACCGCCGCTTTTTCCGACCGGCTCACGTCAGACACCAATACCCTCATTGATATCTCCACCCGTGACCGGACAGTGCGCCGCCTTGCCGTTTCCATTAACGAACAGCTAAGGCTCCTGCGGAAACAGCGCCACCGCTATCTCTCCGGTGACCAGGAGCTGAAAGAAGCCGTAACCAACATTTCCCATGATTTGCGTACCCCGCTGACCGCCATCTGCGGCTATCTCGATCTCTTGGAGCAGGAAGAAAAGAGCGAGAACGCTGCCCGGTATCTCTCCTATATCGAAGAAAGGGCACAGACACTAAAACAGCTCACCGAAGAACTGTTCCGTTATTCTGTTATCCTTTCGACAGATGAAACAATGGCGACGGAACCGATAAACATCAACGCTGCTTTGGAAGAAAGTATTGCGGCATTTTATGCAGAGCTGACGGAGCGGAATATCACACCGGTGATCGATAT
>JBGVOJ010000139.1:0-6335 GCA_045126415.1 Eubacteriales bacterium
CATGAAGTCCTTGTCTTCCACACCGGAGAGCTTGCACTGCGGGCAGAAGGGAACATTGATTGTGCTGCCGAGGGTCACGGTATCTTCGTAGAGCTTGCGTGCAAAACCGCTGTTGCCGCGGTCGATCTCAAACTGCCATTCGCCGTTGAGGTTGGTCCATGCCGCGCGTTCAAACTGCGGCTTGGGATGTTCGCATCTGTACATAATTCTGATTTTCCTTTCGGTTTCTGATGTTTGCGTAACGCATTCCTATATATTATACCTTGTTCTTCTTCTTTTTTCAATATCATACAGCATTTTCGCAGAAAAAAGATATACAGAGGAATTAATCCATCACTCTTGACCAATACAGAATCGGTATGGTATAATAAGGCATAAATTTGAAGCACATAAGGAGAAGATACTATGCAATTTGCTGGAAAAACTGCCATTTCAACGGGTGCGGCATCCGGTATGGGACTGCTGTTTGCACAGTGCTGGGCAGCGGAAGGCGGAAATGTTCTGATGTGTGACGTCAACGAACCCGTTCTTGCCGAAAAGGTCGCCGAAATCAACTCCAAAGACGGTGGACGTGCCTGTGGGATTGTCTGCGATGTGCGCGATTACGAACAGGTCTGCGCAGCACGCGACCGTGCTATCGCGGAATTCGGCAGCATCGACCTGATGGCAAACTTCGCCGGAGGTACGGCAAGACGTATGCTGAAGGTGGACGGCTCGCTTGAATTTCCGGACGTTCCGATCGACGTGTACGACTGGGGAATTGACGTGAATCTCAAAGGCCCGTTCTACTTTGCCCATGCGGTCATGAAGCAGATGCGCGAGCAGAAGAGCGGGCTGATTATCAACATTGGTTCCATCACCGGCGCGGAAGGTGACGGTGCAGGTACAGACTATCCCACAGCCAAGAGCGGACTGATGTACGGTCTGACGAAATCCCTCGCCCAGTACGGCGCGAAGTATAACGTCCGCTGTGTCTGCGTGTCTCCCGGACCTGTCCTGACCCGTCCGGCAATGGCGAATATGAAAACCCTTCTCGGACGTGCCGCCGAGCCGCAGGAAATCATCGACCTGATCCTGTTCATCGCCTCGGACAAGGGGCAGTTCATCAACGGAACCAACATCATGATCGACGGCGGACGTGACGCCATGGGCCGCTGGCATTAAGGGAGGGCATCATGAACAACCGTCCAACCTTTCTCGGGCATCCCGACCCTTTGCTGTGCTGCATGATTCAGGCGCGAACACCCGAACGTGCAATTTCCACGATCCGCCGTGCGATTGACGGAGGATGTACCGCGTTCGGATTCCAGCAGTGCCAGCTCAAACCGCAGTACCGGGACGAAGACACGATCCGTTCTATCTTTGATGCCATGGAAAATCGTCCGGTTTACGTCACCAACTACCGCGGCGGTCTCAACGCCGGACAAAGCGACGAAGAAGTTTCGGAAGGGCTTGTCACTCTCGCGAAATACGGTGCGACACTCTGCGACGTGATGGGGGATATGTTCTGCCGTCACCCGCAGGAGATGACCGATGATCCTGCCGCGATTGATAAACAGCTGCGTCTGATTGACCGTATCCACGAAGCGGGCGGGGAAGTCCTGATGTCCTCGCACGTACTGAAATACACGCCTGCCGAAGAAGTTCTCCGCATTGCACTCGAACAGCAGAAACGCGGTGCCGATATCGTGAAAATCGTGACTGCCGCCAATTCTGAAGCGGAACAGCTCGAAAATCTGCGGATCACCTCTTTATTGAAGGAAACCCTCGACGTCCCGTTCCTCTTCCTGTCCGGCGGTTCGCATTACGCACTGCACCGCATGATCGGCCCCATGCTCGGCTGTGTCATGTATCTCTGTGTACAGGAACACGACGAGCTGGCGACCAAGAGCCAGCCGCTGCTTGCTGACGTCCGCGCCGTACGGCAGCATTTTCCCTACATATCAAAGTGAGGCGAAGCAAAAAATGAAAGCAATACTCATACAAAATGACGAAAAGCGTTCTCTTGTCTGGGTGGATGTTCCCGATCCGGTCATGGCGGAGGATGAATGCCTTATCAAAATCGAAGCCGCCGGAATCAACCGTGCCGATCTGATGCAGCGGGAAGGAAATTATCCGCCGCCGCCCGGCTGTCCGGAATGGATGGGATTGGAGATTTCCGGAACCATCGTGCAGATCGGGAAAACCGCAGAACAGAATTCCGCATGGAAAATCGGCGATAAAGTCTGCGCCCTTCTCGGGGGCGGAGGATATGCTCAGTATGTCAGCGTGCGTTACAATATGCTCATGCCGGTTCCCGCAAACTGCACCATGACCGAAGCCGCCGCCCTGCCGGAAGCCTTCGCAACTTCCTATCTGAATCTGTTTACGGAAGGGAATATCAAATCCGGTGATACCCTTCTTGTCACCGCCGGAGCCAGCGGACTGGCAAGCGTGATAATCCCGATGGCGAAATCCTTCGGTATCCGCGTAATCACAACCGTCCGCAAAGCCCAACAGGTGGAAGCGATCCGTCCCCTCGGTGCGGATGTGATTGTCAATACCCGTGAACAGGACCTTGCTGAAGTTTTAAAGAACGAACTCGATTCCGGTCATGGTGTAGACGTCGCCATCGACTGTCTCGGCGGTGAAACGATGGGACGGTGCCTGCCGTATCTCAACCGTGGGGCACGCTGGATCATGATCGCGTCCCTTGCCGGACAGTTCACGGAAATCGACCTCAAAAATATTTTCGTCCGAAATATCCGCATCATCGGCAGCACGCTCCGTTCCCGTACCCCGGAAGTCAAAGCCGGACTTCTCGCCGATCTGGTGAAAAACGTCTGGCCGAAGGTGGCATCCGGTGAAGTCCGCCCGACCATCTGCCGTGTTCTTCCGATTACGGAAGCGGAAGAAGCACACAATATGTTATATCAGGGTCAGAACATCGGTAAAGTGGTTCTGACGATAGATAAATAAAAAGGAGAATGACATCATGGCAAACTTACTTGCACAGGCAATCCGCTACGAACATCCCGCGACCATTCCGGTCGGTGTAAGTGCACTTCCCGCCGTCTGGCTGAAATATGGTGATGAATTCCAGCGCATTGCCAACGAATATCCGCAGTTCTTCGGGAATTTTCAGTACGATCCGCACACCTATCAGTATGCGGCATCCTATCACACCGGCAAGTTCACCGACGAATGGGGATGCGTCTGGGAAAACATCCAGGAAGGAAACGAATCTATCGTAAAGGGACATCCCGTTAAATCCGAAGAGGATGTCATGAAGCTTGCGATTCCGGAAGACCGCAGCGGACGTTTTCCGCACGGCTTTATGTACCTCCGTCTGCTCGACCTCTGCGGCTTTGAACTGGCGATGTCCATGTTCGCGGAGGAAGGCGAAGAAATCCAGACTCTGATTGACAAGGTTCTCACCTACAACTGTGCACAGATGGAAGTGATCCTTCCCGGTCTCGGCGAAATTGCTTATTTCGGGGATGACCTCGGCATGCAGAAGGGACTTGCGATCGGTCCGCACCGCTGGAGAAAGTATCTGAAGCCCTGCTTCAAGAAACTCTACGGCATGATCAAAGCGGCCAAGCCCGACACACTCATCTATATGCACACCGACGGCTGCATCTGGGAAATCATGCCCGACCTTGCGGAATGCGGCGTCGATATGATCAATCCGCAGATCCGCGCCAATGGTCTCGACAATCTGGTTCGCGTCTGCAGGGGCAAAATTCCGATCAACCTCGACATGGACCGCCAGCTGTTTCCGTTTGCAACGCCGTCGCAGATCCATGACCATTTTGCGGAATGTGTGGAAGCACTGTATCTGCCGGAAGGCGGTCTCGGTCTGAATGTCGAGCTGAACTATGAAATCCCGCTGGAAAACATTGTCGCGATTCTTGACGCGGCGGAAAAATACCGCCATTATAAAGGATAGGACACTGTGATGACACCAAAATATGATTATACCGGAAAGGTCGTCGTCATTACCGGTGCATCTCACGGAATCGGACAGTGTACTGCGGAAGAATTCACCCGCTGCGGTGCAAAAGTCTGCACAATCGACATAAACGGCAGTCCGTATTTCAGGGGCGATATTGCAGACAAAACGGTTCTGGAAGCCTTTGCAGCCAAAGTGACCGAGGATTACGGTCACGTGGACGTTCTTATCAACAACGCCCCGCCGCTGTCAAAGGGGATTTCGTCCGCATCGTACGAGGATTTCACCCGTGCCATGCAGGTCGGTGTGACCGCACCGTTTTATCTGGCGAAGCTGTTTCAGCCGTATTTTGCGGAGAACGCAGCGATCATCAACCTTTCGTCTTCCCGTGATCGTATGAGCCAGCCGGAAACCGAAAGTTATACGGCAGCCAAAGGCGGAATTTCCGCTCTTACTCATGCACTGGCGGTCAGCCTTGCCGGAAAAGTCCGTGTCAACTCAATCTCTCCCGGATGGATTGATACCGGAGGGAACACTTACGATGGTCCGGACGCCGTTCAGCAGCCAGCCGGACGGGTCGGAAATCCGATGGACATCGCATCGATGATTCTGTTCCTATGTTCGGAGCAGGCAGGATTCATCACGGGTGAAAACATCTGCATCGACGGCGGTATGACCCGCCTGATGATCTACCACGGAGACCACGGCTGGACCCTAGCGGACAACTGAAAAAACAAGAACCGCAGAAAAACCTGCGGTTCTTTTGGGTCATCCGGGATTCCGGAGCAGCTCAAGCGTGATTTTTTCGGATTTTTCGATAACTTTTTTCGTGCTTCCGTCAGTAAATCTCCATCCGTTTGACGTGTGTACTGTCACATCCTTTGTGAAACCGCCGGACAGGACAACATTTGCACGCTCTTCCTCCCAATACAGGGAAACGATCCATCCGCCGACGGTACGCAGACCTTCCAGTTTACCGGTTTTCCATCGTGAAGGAAGTGCGGGGAAGAATGTCAGTGTTCCGTCCGCGCATCCGAGGAGCATTTCGTTGACGACCCCCGGGAACCCGATGTTTGCGTCGATCTGGAACGGCGCGAGACGCATGTCATCGCAGGTCACGCTGCCCATCCGACGCCAGTCGTTGTGAACGGTGAACAGGTTATTCATACAGCAGTAGCGCAGCATTTCCGAGAGCGCGAACCATGCCTCTTCACCGCGTTTCAGACGTGCGTTGATGCCCGCCATGTAGATCATTGCCCACGAAGACTGGGAGGTCAGCCCTTCCGTCATGCGCTTGTCCTCCGCCAGACGGAAGGCGTCATATTCCGGCGAATCTTCCGCAATGCTGTGTCCGGGAAAAATACCGTACAGATGGCTGTGATGACGGTGCCGGTTATTGTCGGTATAGAAATCGTCTGCCCATTCCTTGAGAGAACCGTCCGCGTTGTAACGGTAATCCGGCAGACGGGTGAGCATATCTGTCCAGACAGGACGTTTGTCCGCGTACAGTCCGGTGATCTCCGAGCCTTCCAGAAGATTGGTCAGAAGCTCCCGTACCACGGCGATATCCATTGACGAATTCTTTGTCACCTGCGCCTTGATGCCGAACTTTTCCATGGTGGAGGACGGTACGTTTTCCGGAGAAGTTCCCGGGGTGAATTCGAGTTTTCCGTCCGGTTTCACGATCAGAAAATCTTCATAAAACAGTGCTGTTTCCATCATGAACGGCAGCGCATGGTTCCGCAGGTAATCTTCATCACCGGTGTAACGGTAGTAATCGTAAAAATGTTCGGAGACCCAACCGGCACCTGCTGTCCAGTTGATGATGTGATCTGCCAGACAGGCTGCACGTCCGCTTTCTGGAGTGTTCACCGAGTCGATGTAAATTCCGCGGCAGCCGAAGATCTTCCGGGCGTTTTCACGGAAATCGTCCATGAATCCTTCGACATAATCCAGAGCCGTGCGCAGCAGTGCCGGCTGATTTCCGGACAGTGCCTGCCAGTAGATCATTTCAAAATTGACGTTGAACATATGGAACGCCCAGAAGCACTGGTAGGTACCGTTCCAAAGTCCGATCAGATGCGTCGGCATGGCATCGGGAATGTCCGGTTCCGCCGTCGAGCAGACGAACAGATACCGTCCGTAGGCGTACATGGTTTCCATCAGTTCATTGGACGCTTCTTCGCCGAATGCGTCGAGCAGGAGTTCCTCATTGGAAGTGGTTACGGTATCGGAAATGGAAAAATTCACACCTCTGTACAGCGCGAGATGCTTTTCTGTATGAAGTCTGAGGGCGGTGTCGTAATCCGTGAGATTCTGCAGAAGGGAAGAGCTGTCTGCAAACGCCTCCGTACGGTTTTTCCCGACAAAAACGTGCGTCACCAGCAGGACTTCGTCTGCG
>JBGVOJ010000140.1:0-1561 GCA_045126415.1 Eubacteriales bacterium
TCTTCAGAGGCTAATTCAATGGATACAGCATTGTAAAGCGGAGAATACAGACATTTATGATTCTCCAGCAGTTCATCGTAGGAAGAATTCAGGGCATCGGTTATGCTTTCTGGTGAAGCATTGCTATATACTTGAACAAATACAAGATAATCATCCCCGGTAACCGTAATATAATTTTTCGCCTCTTCAGCGGTATAATTTCCTCGGAAATAAATTCGTACACCGTAGGAATTGTCAGCGGAACTGCAAATGATACTGTCTTTGGTGATTGTGCAGACATTGGGTGGAGTACTTTCTTCATGGAACAGATCAAAGGAATACCGGGATATGTAAGGTTGATTTGCTTTGAAGGAAAAGACAGCGATGTCGGACTCTCTGGAGACAAACATTTTACGCAGAAAATGGTTTTTACCTATTTGAAACTTTACATAACCTTCCGCAGAAGATAAATCTATTCCACGTTCATAAGAAGTAAAAACCGTTTCCGGCGAATACATGATTTTCAGATGTCCCAGCGGACAGGGAACCTGCGGACTTGAAGAGTATCCTTTTTCCTGAAGTGCAGCGGCCATTTGGTTGCGATTGGCTTCCAGATAATTACCATTTTGAATGGAAGAGCGCATTTCCTGAAATGTGTCGGAGATATCCGGAATTTCACCGCCGGCATTTCCGCCATGCCAGAAATCATAACGGTTGAATTGAATAGTCTCTTCTGCAATTGCACCGTGGACGAGAATTCCGGTAAGACCGTTTCCAAGCATCAATGCTTCCCGCCATGATTCGCCATGCCATGATGCCGGATGTTTCATTTTTATAATATGTCTGTTCATTGGGGAACCTCCTGAGAGTAGTTTACTGCTGATATTATACCATAAATTATTCACAGATACAATTCCCGGATAATATAAAACACCGGATGTTTCCCTCCGGTGTCGGTGTAATATATAATTGTTCAGAATATTATATTATACATAAATACGGCATTAGAAATTCCGACAAACATTCCGGCAAGTACCTGAATTGGTGTATGCCCCACAAATTCTTTCAGTTTTACTTCGGGGAGCTTTTCCGTGGTAAGCATATCAATGATATCCATCAGATCATTCAGCACAGCTGCCTGCTTCCCTGTTTCAAGACGAACACCCATTGCATCATGACAAACGATTATCGCGAGGATTGCCGTGACAGCAAATTCGAATGATCCGGTTCCGTACGCCAGTGCACTTATGGTTGCAAGTGAAGTGACCGTAGCGGAATGCCCGCTCGGCATTCCTCCGTCTCCGAAAAGACGATGAATATCGAATTTTTTATTGATGATAAAATAGATGATTGTTTTTAACACCTGCGCAATAAACCAGGAGCATACCCCTGTCATAAGGAACGGATTGGTGAATATTGAGTAGAAATGGTTCATGCAGATACCCCTGTATTTTTGCTTTCAGATTATGGCTTTCCTGATTATTTTATCATAGATAATGTTTTTTGTCAACTGAAATACAATGTGAGAGAATTCAAAAAGTCAGAAAAGATTGATATAGTAAAGTGTATCATTTATATAATT
>JBGVOJ010000141.1:0-2801 GCA_045126415.1 Eubacteriales bacterium
CTGTTACAGAGACAAAGTTGGGTGCGGATTTTTGTTTTTACTGCTTGCATATATTTATCTGATTTATTATGAAACTTCTTTTCAAACAGCGCTTTTTTACATGGTTTGATTCCTACGACATCTTCGACGAAAACGGCGACACCGTCTACACCGTCGAAGGGCAGTTTTCGTGGGGAAAATGCCTGCATATCCTCGATAAAACCGGTACGCACGTCGCTACGATCAAACAGCGCGTGCTGACGTTTTTCCCGACGTTCGAGCTTTATCTGGGAGATGAGGAGGAATACCTCGGCTCCATCACGAAGGAGTTCTCCTTCTTCCGCCCGTCGTTCTCCATCGACTACATGGACTGGCAGGTCGAAGGTGACTGGTTCGAATGGGATTACGAAATCATGGACGCCGCCGGCGACGTCGTTGCGGAAGTCTCGAAGGATGTATTCCGCTTCATGGATACCTACTGCATGGACATCCGCAATCCCGCCGATGCGCTCCATGTTCTCATGCTCGTCCTCGCGATCGACGCGGAAAAGGATTCCCGAAACTGAAACAGAAATACCGCCGTACGGCGGTATTTTTTTGCTCTTTTCTGCATAAGATATGAAACTTTTACGCAAGCGGATTCGTTTATATACCAGTATCTGAATTTACTGCGAAAGGACATTTCATGAGAACCTTCCTCATCCTCCTTGCTGTCATGCTCCTTCTGCCGACATTCGTCTCCTGCGGGAATCATCCGCCGGACAGCACCGCCTATGTCCCCATTCTTATGTATCATAATTTTACAGCTGACGATGAGTCCGGCAGTTCCTTCACGGTCACAGTATCCCGGTTTGACGAACACCTGACCGCGCTGGAGAACGCCGGTTACCGGACGGTCACGTTCGCCGACCTGATCGACTACGTATACTACGGCGGCGAACTGCCTGAACGTCCCGTACTTCTCACCTCCGACGACGGCTATACAGGCGTTTCCGACCTTGCCGCACCCTGTGCCGCACGTCACGGAATGACGCTGTCCTGCGCCGTGATCGGCGCTCTGGCGGGCGTAAACGGGCATTTTTCTTTTGACATTCCCATACCGGAAAACGTGGAAATCGTCTCGCACACGTTCGCCCTGCACGACTGGAACGGTTCGATGGGAATGATCGGTTCCGGCTTCCACGGGTACGAACGCCTGCTGACAGAGGATATCGGAACGATGCGGGAAGTCTGCGGCGAACGGTTTCCGCTGACGTCGTCTGTTTTAATCTATCCGCACGGTTCCTATTCGGCGGAGTCCGAGCGCATCCTCCATACGCAGGGGTATTCCGTGACGGTTACGTGCGACCATGGCGTCGCGGTGATCCGGAGAGGGGAGCCGGGATCGCTGTATCTCCTGCCGCGGATTTCCGTCTGGCGGGACACGACAGCGGAAGAACTGATGGAGTTAATAGCTAAGAGTGAATAGCTATCAGCTTCCACCAGATTGTTCGTCAAGCCGATAGAAGTAAAATTTAATCAGCTATTCACTATTCACTCTTAGTTCTTAGCTATTTACTATTGATTTTTCCGTTCGCCCATGATAAAATTCATATAACATCATTTCACAGAACGGAGAAATTCTATGAACTTCAGACAAGTCCACCTTGACTTCCACACCAGCGAAAAAATTCCCGGTATCGGCAGCCGCTTCTCGAAGGAACAGTTCCAGTCCGCCCTCAAGCTCGGTCACGTGAACTCCATCACCGTGTTCTCGAAGTGCCACCACGGCTGGGCGTACCATCCGAGCGAAGCCAACGAGATCCATCCCGGTCTTGATTTCGACCTTCTCGGCGCACAGATCGAAGCCGCGCACGAGATCGGCGTGAAGACCCCCGTCTACCTTTCCGCAGGCCTTGACGAAAAGATGACCCGCCGTCATCCCGAATGGCTGCGCAGAGGCAAGGACGACCGCATCGACTGGACGGCTCCTGGCTACCACGAATTCTGCATGAACACGCCCTACCTTGACTATCTCATCAAGCAGGTTGAGGAAGTCGTCCGTAATTACGACTGCGACGGCATCTTCCTTGACATCGTCGGCGTACGTATGTGCTGGTGCCAGAACTGTATCAAAACCCTGCTTGACGAAGGCAGGGATCCCTATGACGACGCGAACATCCGCGAACTCGGCGAACGCATTTACAAGAACTACACGACGAAGATCCGCGAAGCCGTCGACCGCATCAAGCCGGGACTTCCGGTCTTCCACAACAGCGGTCACATCCGCCGCGGACGCCGCGACCTCGCCGACGTGGACACGCACCTTGAACTCGAATCCCTGCCGACCGGCGGCTGGGGCTACGACCACTTCCCGCTGTCTGCGGCGTATTCCCGTACCCTCGGCAAGGAATTCCTCGGCATGACGGGCAAATTCCACACCACATGGGGTGAATTCGGCGGCTACAAGCACCCGAACGCACTCCGTTACGAAGAAGCGCTCTGCGTTGCGTCCGGTGCGAAGTGCTCCATCGGCGACCAGATGCACCCCGACGGATACATGGACGAGGCGACGTATGCCCTCATCGGCGCGGCGTATGCCGAAGTCGAAGAACGCGAACCGTGGCTCGACGGCGTGACCTCCGTGGCGGACATCGCGATCCTCTCGGAAGAGGCAATTTCGAACTACTACGCGACCGGCAAGATCGTACATCACGGCGGCGCGGATTCCGACGCGGGGGCCGTCCGTATGATGCTTGAAGGGAAGTATCTCTTCGACGTGATCGACACGGAAGAGCCGCTTGACAAATATAAACTGCTGATCCTTCCCGACCATGCGAAGC
>JBGVOJ010000142.1:0-4794 GCA_045126415.1 Eubacteriales bacterium
AAGTTCATCTCGCAGATCATGACCAGCAAATCCCCTGTTCGCGCCTGCGACGATATCGATGAAACGGCGCTGTCCTACGCAGAGATCAAAGCTCTGTGCGCCGGTGATGAGCGTATCAAGGAAAAGATGGATTTGGATGTGGACGTTGCCCGTCTGAAGCTGATGAAAGCAAACCACCAGAGCCAGCAGTACCGCCTGGAGGACAACCTCCTGCGATTTTTCCCGGAGCAGATCGAGCAGAACAATGGCTTTATTGCAGGCTTTGAAGCCGACATGAAGACCCTTGCGGAGAACCCTCATCCTGTTGATGGATTTGCCGGTATGACAGTACGGGGAGATACGCTGACCGACAAAGAGAACGCCGGTGCCGCACTGGTCGATGCGTTCAAGGAGGTCAAGGGCTTGGAGCCGGTCCCTGTCGGCAGTTACCGTGGCTTCCAGATGTCGCTGACATTGGAGGACTTCGGGCGTGAGTATTATCTGACACTCAAAGGACAGATGACGCACCGTGTCCCCCTGGGCAAAGATCCGCGAGGAAACCTGACCCGAATTGAAAATGTTCTGAACGGTATGTCTGAGCGTCTTACCATGGTCCGTGATAAGCTCGACAGCCTGTATGCGCAGATGGAAACCGCAAAGGCTGAGTTGGGCAAGCCTTTCCCGCAGGAGGAAGAGCTGAGAACCAAAGCGGCTCGTCTGGCAGAGCTGAACATCGAATTGAATATTGACGATAAGACACCTCTTGAGCAGATGGCAGAGGAAGCACCGAGAACTGAAATTGCCAAGTCTGCCAAACCCTCTGTCCTGCAGAAACTTCATTCCTACAGCGCACAGAGCAAAACCGAACCGAAAAAATCTGTTGAGGAGATACGTTGATTATGGATAACGAAAAGATCACAGTGCTCGTTGTAGAGCCTGAGAAGAAACCCTATGTGAAAGACATTTCCCCCGGACTGGCTTCTCTGCAGAAGGAGGTGGGCGGCTATATCCAAGCCGTCTACCCCTTCGAGGAGCCTGTGGCCATTATTTGTGACGAAGAGGCAAAGCTGAAAGGAAGTCAGCTGAACAGAACGCTCCGTGATGATGAAGGTCACATCTATGACGTTGTGGCTGGTACGTTTCTTGTGGTGGGGATGGGCGAAGAAGATTTCACATCACTCCATCCGGACCACATCAAGAAGTTCTCCGATTTCTATCACACCCCGGAAATGTTCATCAAGATGGACGGCAAACTTGTGGTACTTCCTCTGAGAGAGGAAAAGCCCAAGGCGAAAAAGCCCTCTGTGCTGAATAAGCTGAACGATCTGAAGGAGCAGGAAACTCCGTCCGGTGGGAAGAAACCCCAGGCAAAGGAGGAACGCTGATGGATATGGATAACGAAGCATTGAACACAGAGGTGTATAAGAAACTCTTCGCAGAACAGGAAAAATTCAAAGGGTGGCTGCTTCAGCAGTCGCCCGATGAAATCCTGAACCATGCCTATGAATACACGGTGAGAGAAGATATTCTCCTTGCAATGGAATACAATAATCTGACCGATGAGCAAGCCAAAGCTGCGTTGCATTGTCCTGATCTGTTGTCCGATATTTTCTCCGCATTTGAGAAGCTGGAGACCGATCACATGACCGATGTGTTTGGGTGTATCGAGAACAGAGCAAATGCTCTCATTGCGGCTGAAAAAGAAGCTCTCCGGTCGTTACCTGTCTACACTGAGACTGCAGCGTATGCAAAGGAGCATGGGGAGCGCGAATTATACACAAAATCTTTGCAGACAAACGTGCTTTGCAGAAATGCCATCGAGGATGCAATCAAAGAGCACTACCACGACAATCGGCTTGATCCTGCCGGTGCCAGAGCTGTATTGGAACAGTTCGGTGTGGAGCGAACCTGCTATGTCCTGGCGGCTACGGTTCAGGACAAAGATTGGGATGGGCGAATCTCCGGTAGTAATAAAGCCTGGGCAAAAGACTTCGTTATCCCCAAGGACCCGACCGCATGGAACACAGATGCCTATCGCCGTTTTGTGGTCAGCGGTTCTCATCCCGGACTGGTTGATCTCTTTCTCAATCAAGTGCGCCGCGAGATCGATCAGATGAAAGAACGCAAACCTTCCGTTCTCAAAAAGCTCCATGATGCGCAGACGGCTGATATTCCGAAGTCTTCTGCACCTCGTCAGAAGGAGGCAGAGCGATAATGGCAAATCGGAAAAGACCCATACAGGTCAAGTTTCGCGTAACGCCCGAAGAACGTGAACTGATCTCCAAGCGTATGAAGCAGGCTGGTACGATCAACATGGCGGCTTACCTCCGCAAGATGGCCATTGACGGTTATGTTGTTAAACTGGAGCTGCCTGAACTCCGTGAACGAATCTCCATGCTTCGCCGCTACAACAACAACGTGAACCAAATTGCCCGTCGCGTAAACTCCACCGGACGCATCTACGATGATGACATTCAGGAAATCAAGATGCAGCTCGAAAAAATATGGGAGGCTGAAAACGAAATCCTCTCCAAGCTTGCCTCTATCAACTGATCTGCGGCATCGTTGCCGGGATTTTCATTCTGCGCTAAAATATAGTCAGAAGAAAAGGAGGGATTTTCGATGAAGATTCTGTTGAAGATAATGTTTGCTCCCGTAATTGCTGTCCTTGCTCTTGTGATCTGGCTGTGCGGTCTGGCACTGAGCCTGTCCGCGTGGATCTTTGGTATCCTCGGAACTGTCCTTGGCATCCTTGGTTTTGCCATTCTCTTGCTTGACAGCGTGACCAACGGCATCATTGTACTGATCTTCGCGTTCCTCGTAAGTCCCGTGGGCTTGCCGATGATCGCGGCATGGATGATCGGTCAGATGCAGAAGCTCCGCTACTTCATGCAGACTGCAGTTTACGGATAAGCAACTTCCAACCAACTTGGTCGGAAGTTAAAATTGGACGGGCGTGGCTTCGGCTGCGCCTGTCTTTTTTTCTGTCAGGAGGTGATCCACTATAGCAACCACACGAATAATTTCCATGCACATTACACAGGGCAAAACACTTATGCAATGTCTCGCTGAACGAACAGATTACGCAAAGAATCCGAACAAGACAAACAACGGCGAACTGATCGCAGCGTATGCTTGCGACCATCGTACACTTGACGCTGAGTTTGCTCTCTCCAAAAGGCAATACAAGGCAATCACCGGCAAGGAAGAACGCAATGATGTGATTGCGTATCAGGTGCGGCAGTCATTCAAGCCCGGAGAAGTGACACCGGAGGAAGCAAACCAGATCGGATATGACTTCGCTTCACGATTTCTGAAAGGCAAACACGCTTTCATTGTCTGTACACACACGGATAAAGAGCACATTCATAATCATATAATCTGGAACTCTACCACACTTGACTGTACACGAAAGTTCAGAGATTTTCTCGGCTCCGGAAGAGCAGTTGCCCGGTTGAGTGATCTGATCTGTACGGAACACCAACTGTCCGTTATTGCAAATCCCAAGCGTGGAAATTCCGCATACAATCGTTGGCTCGGAAGTAAGGTTAAGCCCCGGAACCGTGAGGTACTGCGCGTTGCCATTGATGAAGCTCTCGCACAGAAACCACACGATTTTGAAGCGTTTCTCGCCATGTTGGAAGAAGAGGGCTTTAAGATCAAGCGTGGAAAACACATCACTTTTGAGCACAAAGATTTCAAACAGAATATCCGTATGTACTCGCTCGGAGAAGGATATGCGGAGGAAGATATACGGGCAATCATTAAGGGACAAAAAACACACACTCCCAAGAAGCGCAGAGCAGTATGGGATGCCAACCGTCCGCAGTCCATCATCGATATTCAGTCCAAGCTCGCTGCCGGTAAGGGTGAAGGTTATCGCCGCTGGGCTACCGTGGAGAATCTGAAACGTATGGCGAAGACGAAGCTGTACATGGATGAACATGGCTTGAGCTATGAGGCAATGTCGGAGAGGAAAGAAGCTCTCTCAAAGAAAGAGCGTGAGTTGTCTGAGAAAATCAATCAGGCACAAGCTCGGCTTGCTGAGATCAATGTGCTGAAAACTCACCTTGTTAATTATTCCAAGACACGAGACATTTATGTTGAGTACCGGAAGTCTGGATATTCAAAGAAATTTCTTGACGAGCATGAGGATGACATCATCATCCATAAAGCTGCAAAGAAAGCATTTGATGAGTTAGGCGTAAAAAAACTGCCAACGATTAAGAGCCTGCAGGTAGAATTTGCGGAACAGCTTGCTACGAAAAAGGAAGCGTATGCCGAACTTAAAAGGATAAGAGATGAGCTGCGTGACCTGTCCATCCACAAAGCAAACTATGAGGAACTGCGCGATCTTGAAGAAAGAGAGCAGCACAAAGAAAATGAGCATGGCCGCGATTAAAGCGGTCATGCTCCTTCTTTTTTTGCGCCAAGTTGTTCATTTTCTCAACAAAAACAAATTTTTCAGAAAAAGATCACGAAAAACATTGCTTCTTGTTGAGATGTTCACATTTTGGGTGTATAATAATAGTATTATTTTGTATGGAGGGTGAAGTTTTGAAAGTAAGTTACAAAAAGCTGTGGCTGATGTGTGTCGAGAAAGAAATCAGCAAAGGTGAGCTTCGCAAACGCAGCGGACTTTCATCAGCTACTTTTACAAAACTCAGACGAAACCAAGAAGTCAACCTCTCTGTCCTTTTGAAGATTGCCGACATAATGAAGTGCAATGCCGGTGACATGATGGACTTCATCCCTGATGATACCGCTATTTCTGATGATACTTACGATGGAGACGAAAGCGCATAACGGTTTTAT
>JBGVOJ010000143.1:0-4451 GCA_045126415.1 Eubacteriales bacterium
CGTCAAATTTCGGCCACGGAAGAATACCGAATTCATGATCCATGTCACGCAGAGCAATAACTTCGGTGACGTTCAGGTCCGCAAACAGCATGCCGCCTTTGCGGAACATCTGGGCAGTTGCGCCGTTCTGCTGTTCGGTCAGCGGGACTTTCCAGACATTGACCGAATCGTACATGGTAAAATACCGTTCAAACATGGAGAGGGAGCGTTCGTTGTAGACATTGAAACGGTATTCCCCGTCTGCATTGTCTACAACACGGGCACCGGAGGAATAGAACGCCTGTACCGGACCTACCCAGTGGAAAGTACCGTAGCCGTAAATATCCCCTTCGCCGAGCTGACCGTCACCGTCGACGTCGCGGCTGAAATCTTCAACCATGCCTGCAAAGGAATCGAATGTCCACTTCCCTTCCTTGACGGTTTCATACGGATAGGCGAGCTGGTATTCATCGAAATAATTCTTGTTGAACAGCATGGCGTTGCATGCACCGACGGACTGATAGCTGATATCACCTGTCATGCAGAACAGACCGCCCGGCAGAGTGAAGCTGCGTACTGCATCGGCATCCCAATAACTCTGCGTAAGATCGACATGTTCCAGCTGATTCCAGTCATATACCAGACCTTCGTTGGCATAGATATGCGCACAGCGGCCGTGCGGAACGACCAGATCGTATGTGTCATCTCCGGCGAGAATCGAGGATTTTGCATCGGTTTCGTAGTTGGAATTGGAGGAGAGCTGGTGGGTAATCGTGATATTGTAACGTTCGGCAGTTTCGGAATTCCGGCGGAAGACAGCATCATTTACCACTTCGCCTGTCAGTTCTTCGGCTACCATATCGTCAATCCAGTCCTGGAAATTACGAATGAGAAAATGGAATTCATACCCTTCATAATTCTGTACAGGAAGATGTTCAAGCGGATCGGCAGGCTCGGTTTCTTCGGAAACAGCATCTTCGACTTCAGCTCCGGCTGTGGTTTCAGCCGGGTTTGCCGGATCGGCAGAATCGGTGGTTTCTCCGCAGGATAGAAACTGTCCCGCAAGCATTAGGGCAGCAAGTAAGAGGGTTAAGGATTTCTTGCGTCTCATGAAGAACTCTCCTTTATTATTGGATTTTTATCAGATGGCGAACAATACTATCAATTTACATTATACCTTTTTTCTGCAAATTGTCAATAAGCCGATAAGCAAAATATACGATAAATTCAGGCGATATGTTCAGGTTTTAGACGATATCTATTGACAAACATAGTTTTTTACGATAAAATGAAATCAATTTTCAAACTCCCGAACAGAATGTATAAAAGGAGAAATTTATGAAAAATTCAACCTATATCCACGGTCAGTTTCCTCCTCCGAAGTCCAATCAGGTAGGACTTTTCTATTTTCTCTGGCTGGGCGAACACGGTCGTCACAAACCCTATGATGTTTCGAAAATTGTTGCGGAATATCCTGATGCCGGATATCATCCCAAGGCGGAATACTGGGGCGGTTACGGAACCTATCACCACTGGGGAGAACCGTTTTACGGCTATTATTATTCCGACGATGAATGGGTTGTCCGCCGTCATATGAAGCTCATTCTTCAGAGCGGGATCGACTTTCTTTTCTTCGACACCACCAATGCGATGATCTATGAGAAGAATGCCAAACTCGTTCTCCGCGTCCTGCAGGAATACCACGACGACGGATGGCGTATTCCGAAAATCATGTTCTATACAAATACTGCATCCGGTACGACGGCGGAGAAACTCTATGAGGCGATCTACAAGCCGAACTATTGTTCCGATACATGGTATTACATTGACGGAAAGCCGGCGATCATCGCATTTGAAGAGGAACTTTCTCCGGAAATACGTAGATTTTTCACGGTCAAGCTCCCACAGTGGCCCAACGAGCCGGACAAGATCGGCGGCTGGCCGTGGATGGACTTCACCCGTCCGCAGCGGATTTTCGAGGATATGAACGGTTGTCCGGAGTGTATCAATGTTTCGATTGCCCAGCATCCGCAGCTCCGGTTCGGAGACTCGGTGATGTACGGTGAAACCGGCAACTGCGGACGTGCCTTCCATGACGGGATGAACGATCCCGATCCCGAGGCTTACAAATACTGCGGCAATATGATCGAACAGTTTGAACGTGCTTTGGAAGCGGATGTTCCCTATACCCTCGTTACCGGATGGAACGAATGGATTGCCGGTTACTGGGGAGGTTCTCCGGAACGGCCGGTCATGTTTGTTGACTGTGCGAATTACGAATACAGCCGTGATATTGAGATGATGCGCGGCGGTTATTTTGATAATTATTATGTCAAGCTCTGTGAATATGTAGCAAAACTCAAGGGAAATGCGGCGGATACTGTCTGTGCGGTCGGTGAAACGGCAGCATTCCACGGGTTTGCGGATGGCGCGATGCACCGGAATCATCCCGGTTACGGATGCACATACGAAAATCATACCGGACGTTATTCACTGAGAAAACTTTTGGTCGAAAACGGGACAGATTCTGTGAAGTTTACGATTGAAACTGCCGAGAAAATTAACCCGGCGGATACTTCCGGAACATTCCTGCAGATTCTGGCAAATCTCGATGCTCCCGGAAACGGTAACTATGCAGTAAAGATCAATACTGCTCCCGATTTTGCGGCAGGGACGACAACCGTTATCACACCTGCGGGAAGTGTTATTGTTCCGGTAAACTATACGGAAAATACGCTTTCTGTTACTGTTCCGAAGAATCTTCTGAACGGTGAAAAATTATACCTCAAAGTCTGTGACAGCCGTGAGGAGATCACTGCAGTGGAAGATTTCTACGATCATGGTGATGTCCTTCCGATGGGACGCGCAGACTTCTGTGTGATCCTCAAGTAAAGGAGAATACCTATATGAATCTGAGACATTACATTGAAAATCCTGCTCTTCTTCATGAGAACACGCTCCCGCCGCGTTCCCTGCTCATTCCGGCACAGAAGAGCGGTATCACCCACAGAAATTATACTGATTCGGACAGAATCACATCGCTCAACGGGAACTGGGCATTCCGGTACCTTGCCGATGGCAAAATTCCCGCAGAAGAACGGAATTTCTTCTCTGCGGATTACGATGACAGCGGCTGGGACACACTGGAAGTTCCCTCGATGTGGCAGTTCAACGGATACGGTACCTGCTATTATCCGAATGTGGACTACCCCTTCCCGCTCGACCCGCCGTACATTCATGCGGTCAATCCGATCGGGCTTTACCGCCGGAAGATTTCCCTGAAGGAAGTTCCATCCTGTGCGATTCTTCGGTTTGACGGGGTGGAGAGTGCCTATTTTGTATGGGTCAACGGAAATTACGTCGGTTTCTCCAAGGGCAGCCGGCTGTGCGCGGAATTCGATATCACCGGATATCTCTGTGAAGGCGAAAATGTTGTTGCGGTTCAGGTACACCGCTATTCCGACGGATCCTATCTGGAAAATCAGGATATGCTTATGGCCAGCGGTATTTTCCGGAATGTCACGCTGATTTCCTGTGGAGCGGAGTACGTCTGGGACTATCTTCTCCTTCCCACCGAAACCGGCTTTGAACTGACCGCGGACTGCCGTACTTCCGACGATGCAGCGGTTCTTGAAGCTGTGCTTTACGATGCCGACGGTCAGAAAGTGTGCAGAGTAAACGCTCCGGCTTTGGCGGAAACGAAACTTTCTCTTCCTATTGACAATCCTCATCTCTGGAATGCAGAGGATCCGTATCTCTATACAGTCGTCATTTCCCTTCTGCGTAACGGAAATGCGGTCGAAATTCATACGAAAAAAGCCGGGATCCGCTTCTCGTCAATCGACGGTCATTATATCAAGATCAACGGTTCGCCCATCACGATCAAGGGTGTCAACCGTCACGAAAACAATCCGTGGCTCGGACGTGCGATCACCGCGGAACAGATCCTTGCGGAACTGGAGGATATCAAATCCTGCAACCTCAATGCTATCCGTACGAGCCACTACACCAATCAGCCGCTGTTCTTTGAAATTGCATCGGAACTCGGCATTTACGTTATGGATGAGGCGGATATTGAATCCCACGGTATGGCAGAAACCGGCGATATGGGCGGTCTCGCGAAAAATGATGCGTGGGCAGCGGCCTTCCTTGACCGTGTATCAAGAGCCTATTATCAGGACAAAAACGAGACTTGTGTAAATCTCCGCTCCCTCGGCAACGAAGCGGGCGACGGGAAGAATCTCTACGCCTGCATCGAATGGCTTAAGGAAAAGAAACCGAAGCTCCCGACGACCTATTATGCATCGCAGTTCGACGAAAAAAATCCCGCGCCGTTCCGCGATACGGGCTATATGCCGATGTCCACGCTGGAAGGATTTACTCCCGACGGCGCACCGGTTCTGATGCTCGAATACGCGCACGCCATGGGCAACAGCCCCGGAGGACTGGAAGATATCTGGCGTTTCGTTTAC
>JBGVOJ010000144.1:0-4775 GCA_045126415.1 Eubacteriales bacterium
CCGCGCTCGGTCTCGAAGCACACCTTGAAACCTTCGAAGTGCAGATGGCGACCATGAAGACCGCGAAGCTCTTCGCGGACGGCGTGGAAGTGGAATGCAAGGGTTACCTCAACTCCGGTTCCCACGAAGTGGAAGCTCCCCTGTACTACATGCCTTCCAACGACAAGGTTTCCATCTCTCAGGTAAAGGGCAAGATCGTTCTGCTCGACTCCGGTATGGGGGCATGGACCTACAAGGATCTGTGCGAAAACGGCGCGGTCGGCTTCATCACCTACGACGGCAACGCAAACTATGTGGACTGGGACATCGACCAGAAGGAACTGCGCTCCTTTGTACGCGCGGACAACCCGAAGATCCCCGGCGTGAACATCAACGCGAAGAACGCGATCAAACTCGTGGAAAATGACGTGAAGACCGTGAAGATCGTTCTCGATCAGGACGAATATACCGGCGAATCCCGCAATGTTGTCATGGATATGCCCGGCGAAATCGACGACGTGATCGTCTGCACCGCGCACTACGATACCACTTCCCTTTCCAACGGCGCATACGACAACATGTCCGGCTGTATCGGTCTGCTCGGTCTGGCCGAATACTTCCTGAGCCATCCGCATCGCTACAGCTTCCGTTTCATCTTCTGCGGAAGCGAAGAACGCGGTCTGCTCGGCTCCAAGGCATACGTTGCAGCGCATGAAGAAGAACTGAAGAACATCGTCTTCAACATCAACATCGACATGATCGGCTCCATCATGGGCAGATTCATCGCGTGCTGCACTTCCGAAAACGAACTCGTCGGCTACGTGAACTACCTCGGCATGGAAAAGGGCTTCCAGGTTGCTCCGTATCAGGACGTTTACTCCAGCGACTCCACCCCGTTCGCGGACAAGGGTATCCCGGCGATCTCCTTTGCACGTGCCGCAGGCGGTCCGGTTGCAACGATCCACAACTCCTACGACACCATCAAGCTCATGAAGGCAGAACACATGATCGGCGACATCGGCTTCATCTGCGCATTCGCAGACCGCATTGCCAACGCCGTCCGCTGCCCTGTCAAGCGCGAAATGCCCGACAACATGAAGGACAAGCTCGACCGGTATTTACTGAGAAAGAGATAAGTTTTCTCCGAACCCCTTTCAAAAACTTTATACTGGAAAAGAAAATGGAGATACTTCGGATTGGAAGTATCTCCTGTTTTTTATGGGGTGATTTCTTTGTTTAACGGAATGGTCTGGGGGCTTTCGTAAGTGCGTTTATCGGGAGTGATGGAGGTGATTTTTAGTTCATCGAGGGAGGTGTTGCTGACGCCGGGGGATTTGAGATCGTGGAGACCGTCGGCGGTATAGCGTTCAATGGTGACGGAGTCGTCCGTAATCTGAAAGACGGTCATGGAGAGATCGGTTTCCGCGCCTTTGTTGACGTCGTGGTAATACCCGGTATAGCCGGCATTGAGGTAGGTGAACGCGAGCGTTTCTTCCCTATAATCCTTGTGGCTCGACTGCGCGACGCGGATGGTATCGCCTTTGGCAAGATAGAGAGCGGAACCGCCGAGATAGTCGTCCCAGCCTTTCGAATGGTTGTGTCCGAAGAGGTAGAAAATGTTCAGTCCGGCTTCGGCGGCGGGATTGATGACATCAAAGATAAAATTGGCGTAGCGGGCATCGTTCTGGAGGTAGGTGCGCATGCTGTAGTGGAGCGGGAGATGCGCGAGAATGAAGATGGGTTTGGTATATTTCTGTTCGATTTTTTCGTCAAGGTAGGTTTTCAGTCGTTCCGACACGTCGATGACAGGCTGTTTTTTCTTGTTGTACCACATATAATCGTCGTTGCGGATGACGAAAACGCCGAAATCGTCGGTATCGTTCGCGCCGCTCGGTGCCAGACCGGGCGTATCGGCAGGGTCATGATTTCCCTGTACGACAATGAAATCCTCGATTTCCAGACCGCGGAATTCGCGCTGCACCGCCTTCCGGAGGGTGTACAGCCCGGGAACAGAGCCGTCGAAATCCCAGTTGTAGTCACCGCAGAAAAAGGCACCGTCGGCACGATCGTATCCGGCATCGCGGATTTCCGAAAGGATCGATTTCACACTCTGCACGGCGGTTTCGTGTCCGCCGGAATGCTGGAGGTCACTGCAGGCGAGAAAGACAAGCGCATCCTCAGCGACTTTCGGTTCCGGTTTGAACAGGTCGACGATTGACTGTATGGGGTTGGATGCGGCGGTTTCCGCTGCGGTTTCGGCAGCTATATCCACAGCAGCAGGTTCTGACTGACAGGAAGTAAGGCTGAACACAGCAAGCACGGCGGCTGCAAATCGTTTGAATTTCATAGAAGTTCCTCCTTGATGGGGGAATTTTTAGTTTTCGGTGAGTTCGCGGGTGTCGATCAGGGCTTTGAGGCGGGCGAGAACAGCTTTGAAGCGGGGTTCCTCACGGATGGTGGCGAGCCATTTTGCGTTGATGAATGCACCTTTGAAATTCGGGTCGAAATAGCAGAGATACCCGGACGGATCAAACAAACCGTACTGCTCACCGAAGAAATGTCCGGGTTCGCAGAGACTGAGATAGGTATGTTCGCCGTCTTCCCGCAGGAGCGCAAAGCGTTCTTCGCAGTGTTTCCACGAAATCGGCATCCAGAAATTCGTAATCGCCGGAGTAAACCGATCCATTGCAGGGGAGGTACAGCGGACTTTTGTACCGTCTTCCGCTGCCATAACTTTTTCGAACAGAGTGACCCAGTCCTCCATGGTTGTCAGTGCTTCTTCGATATCTCCCGTACCTGCGCAGGCTGCGGCCCGTTTTGCGCCGAGATTGAGTCGGATGTCCGCGAATACGTCAAGCGAACCGTCACCGGTAACGGGATGCTTCGAATCGGGTGCGGCTCCGCAGATCGCGTGAAGAACACCGAGACAAGCATCGTTGACATATCTGCAGTATTCCGCAGAGTAGGTTTCTTTATCCCGGATGTACCATACGGTACCATTGCCGCACAGTTCTTCAATCAGTTCATACAGGTGTGACTGACGGAGCTTCTCCAGTTTATCGGTTTCTCTGCGGAAAAGATAACGGCGCCGGAGCAATGCGTTGCCGGAGAGGTCTTCGGCAGTGGCGTTCTGCCTGAGGAACGGGACGATGTGTTCTTCGTCCTCCATCTCCGCCATCTGTTCGATAAAGAAGCTTTTGACAAAGTTGCTGTCACATTTGCGGACAACTTCGTCAAAGATAAAGCGGACTTCCCGCATCACAGCGGGCAGCTTGTACGCACCGCTGCTGCGGATATCTTCAAAATAATACGTGTCGTTAAGGAAAAATTCCATATAGTCGCGACGCAGTTCGCACAGGATCGCGGCGATGGCTTCTTCGTTTTTTTCGTCTGCGTACAGTTCTTTTTTCAGCGTTTCACGGACGGCTTCGAACTGTTTCCGTCGTTCGTCATCGCTGACGCCGAGCAGTGCATCGACCGTCACGGAGAAAATCCGCGCCAGCGCGGGCAGCAGCTCCATATCGGGGTAGGTAGTGCCGTTTTCCCAGCGGCTGACCGACTGGAACGACACGCCGAGCTGCTCCGCAAGCTGTTCCTGCGTCATGTCCATTGCGCGGCGGTATCTGCGGATATTGTCACCAAGGCTGAGTTTCATTCGATAGATCCTCGTTTTTCTGTCAATTTGCCGCCGGCCGGCGGTCTTTCCCGGTGATTTCAGTATACCTCAGAACGTACGAAAATACCATAACGTATTTTGTGAGAATTTTTCTCAGAAGGTGAGAATTTATCCGGCGTAACGCTTCGCATGAATCTGCTTCGTCATCTCGACGACGGAGTGAACGAACGCGTTGTCCGCCTCGGTACCGTCGTGGAGGTCGGTCATGATGACGAGGAGGTACGGATGTTCGTCGTAAATGATCGCCATGTCGTGATAGGAATCGGTGTCCCAGCCGTATTTATGCGGGACGGTTCCTGCCGGGAACGACGCGCAGATCATGACGTTATGCTTCGATTTCATCATGTTTTCCTTCATGAACGCCGCCCACGGGTCACCCGTTTCGAAGAAATTGTAGATTTCCTTCATGAATTTGAGGCAGTCGTTTACGGAAAGATCCATGAAATCCGAGGATGTTCCCTGAATACCGAGCTGACCGACAAGTCTGTGGAACGTCGTGAAGCCGAAGCGGTCCATGATCTGGTTCCATGCGACGTTATCACTCCACAGAAGAACGTAGGCGAAAAGTTCCTTCCACGTCATCTGCGTTCCGGCGGGCATCGCCTGAATCTCCCCGGATCCTGCTTCCATCATGGTTTCGGGATCGAACGTCCACATTTCGTCGAGGTTGTATTTTTCTTCGCCTTCGCCGTAGATGATGTTCCCTTCCTCATCGCGCTGCGCCGTTTTTTCGAATTCGGACACCTCGAGAAGGACGGAATAGATGTACGGTGCCTTGATGAGGCTGGCGGAATAGTAGACGGTGTCGGCGTTGTATGTGATCGTTTCGCCGGTAGTGAGGTCATAATAGCCGAACGCGGTGAACTGCGACGGTGCCTGATACAGCGAACCGGTCGCATTCCGGTACCATTTCAGCGGCACGCCGTACTGCAGGAGACGCAGAAGTTCTTCCTCACTGATTTCCCCGGACGGTATGTAGGCGGGAACGACCGGCTCCGGTTCGGGAACAACTTCCGTTTCAGGCTCCCATGCTGGTTCCGGATCGGATTCCGCAGGAATTTCCGGTACGGGTTCCGGCTCTGTTTCCTGCGCTGTTTTTGCGGCGGCAGACTGGATCGCG
>JBGVOJ010000145.1:0-1569 GCA_045126415.1 Eubacteriales bacterium
ACGATGAAGTCGCAAAAGAAAACGAGGAAACAGCTTAACCGTCTCCTCGTTCCAATTCAATTCTTTCTTGTCGGCTTCACATTCACGTCCGGCTTGATATCGCCTTCGATCTTGCCGTGTTCTTCTTCAAACTTCCTGATATTCTCACGGATCAGCACCAGAATGTGGCTGTTCACCGAACGTCCTTCGTAATCCGAAACGAACCCCAGTTTCTCCAGCATTTCTTCCTCTATCCGGATGGATACACTCTTTATAGCCATATAAACCTCACATAACAGATATATTGTGTGTTTATTTTATATCTGTTATGTGTTATAATGTTGCGTATAGATATACTGTATATCTACATTATTTTTGCAACGGGAGGACGTTATGAAAGTGGCTGTGATCGGTTCGAGAGGGATCGTTATCGACAATCTGCAGGATTATTTACCGGAAGGTACAACGGAAATTGTGTCGGGCGGTGCGAAAGGTGTGGACACCTGCGCGCGCGAGTATGCACTTGCCAACGGGATCACGCTGACGGAGTTCAAGCCGGAGTACAACCGCTACGGCAGAGGTGCACCGCTGAAGCGGAACATCACCATTATCGAATATGCCGACATGGTTCTGGCGTTCTGGGACGGCAAATCCAAAGGGACGAAGTTTGTGATCGATGCCTGTGCGGAGCGGGAGATTCCGGTGGAAGTACATCGCCTATAGAAACAGCAAAGCGAAGGTTTTGTTTCCTCCGCTTAAACTATGTCATTTTTCTGCAAAGCTTTGCGTTACAATATACCGTTTCCTCAGTTCCAGTATCTTTTCTTCGATCTTTTTGATGACCACTTTGAACTCCTCATCGGATTTACCGGTCGGGTCATCAAGCTGCCAGTTGTCGTCAAAGTCTCTGCCGATGAAGGGACAGCCTACATTGCATCCCATCGAAATCGCAACATCCGGTTCGGGAATGTCGGTGATCCGCTTGGAATACTGCGTTTCTTCCATATCGATTCCGTACAGTTCCTTCATGATCCGGACAGCATCCGGATTGATGTTCTGCTTGGTTTCCGTTCCGGCGGAGTAGGATTCAAACACATCCGCTGCCAGATGCTTTCCGAGTGCCTCCGCAATCTGACTGCGGCACGAATTGTGGACGCAAATGAACGCCACCTTTTTCTTCGGCTTTTCAAAAAACGGGCATTCTTCATTCAGACACTGATTATTCAGATGTGAACGGGAGCAGAGAATCCTGCCGGTTTCCATTCGGATTCCGAGTTTTTCTTCCGTGAACTTCACCGCTTCCACGATTGCAAGATAGGAATCCCGTTTACAGCATCGCGGGCCGCCGTTCTTCCCAATGGCGTCCAGTGAGCGCGCGGTCATCTGATTGGACAGTCCCCACGCCTCTTTCGCCAGCGGAGTTGCCTTCGTCACAACGGAGAAATACATCCCCGTGCTGATTCCCGCACCGCAGGCACCCCAGAAGCCGCAGACGCCGCCCGGAACCTGCTTGCCGCGCTTGCTGATTTCGGACAGAGCGGACGGCAAGTCGATGGTTCCTCCTGCGTTTTTGTATGCGGTAAGAAGCGC
>JBGVOJ010000146.1:0-1402 GCA_045126415.1 Eubacteriales bacterium
AACGAAGGTCATCTCGTAGGCATCATCACCAACCGTGACCTCCGTTTCATGGATGACTTCAACGTAAAGATCGACGATGTTATGACCAAGGAAAACCTCATCACGGTTCCGGTCGGCACGACGCTCGAAGAAGCGCGTGACATTCTCCGTCACCACAAGATTGAAAAGCTCCCGATCGTTGACGGCGAAGGCAAGCTCCGCGGTCTCATCACCATCAAGGACATCGAAAAGGCAGAACGCTATCCGAACGCTGCAAAGGACGAAAAGGGTCGTCTTCTCTGCGGCGCGGCCATCGGCGTTACCGCGGACGTTACCGACCGTGCGGGCGCACTTCTCGCAGCGGGCGCGGACTTCCTCGTACTCGACTCCGCACACGGTCACTCCAGAAACATTCTCAACTGCATCGCAAAGGTGAAGGAAGCATTCCCGGAATGCCAGCTCATCGCGGGCAACATCGCAACCAGCGAAGCGGCACGCGACCTCATCGCGGCAGGTGCTGACGCGATCAAGGTTGGTATCGGCCCCGGTTCCATCTGCACTACCCGTGTCGTAGCAGGTATCGGTGTACCGCAGATCACGGCAGTCATGAACGCATACTCCGTAGCAATGGAAGCCGACATCCCGGTCATCGCGGACGGCGGTATCAAGTACAGCGGCGACCTTCCGAAGGCAATCGCAGCGGGCGCCAACGTCATCATGGTCGGCTCCCTCCTCGCAGGCTGTGAAGAAAGCCCCGGAGAATCCGAAATCTATCAGGGCAGACGCTTCAAGGTATACCGCGGCATGGGCTCTCTCGCAGCAATGGAAAAGGGCTCCAAGGACCGCTACTTCCAGGAAAACGCGCGCAAGCTCGTTCCGGAAGGCGTAGAAGGCCGCGTTCCCTACAAGGGACCCCTCTCCGACACCGTATTCCAGCTCATGGGCGGTCTCCGCGCAGGTATGGGTTACTGTGGTGCTGCAACCATCGAAGAACTCAAGCAGAACGGCAAGTTCGTCAAGATGTCCGGCAACGGTCTCCGCGAATCCCATCCCCACGATATCTCCATCACCAAGGAAGCTCCCAACTATTCCGTTCAGGTTATGTAAGTTTTCTTCAATCCACACGTCAGGAATGGCGTGTGGATTTTTTTGTTTGTGCGGATTGTTGGGAAAGGGGAAACGGTCGCTTTTTGAAAAAAGCTCCGCAAAAACTTTGGACTGTGGTAGCCGGTTTGTGGGGTTAATATGATATAGAAGGGGAAAAAGGAGAAAATTTTCGGTGGAGTACGGCTGAAAGCGTTAGACTTGCTGACATACAGGCATAAAAATCCTGAGGAATAGTGGAGACGGAAATCAGGGCATTCGCTCCCTGATTTCCCGCGCCGGTTTCAGATACGATGATATCGTGCGTTACTATTGAATT
>JBGVOJ010000147.1:0-2076 GCA_045126415.1 Eubacteriales bacterium
TGATGTAAGTCTCGGAATCGTTGAGTAAGGATTCAGACGAAATACCGAGTACATCCGCAACACGGCAGACTACATCCAGATTGCGCGGCAGACGGGCACCGTATTCCCAATTCTGGATCGTGCGATGGTGAGTTCCCGCACGTTCGGCGAGCTCTTTCTGCGTCAGTCCCGCATTTTCCCTCGCCGCTTTCAGTTTCTCCGCAAATGTCATAGTAATACCTCATTTGACACAATAAATTTCATATTTTGTATTGACAATACGCAATAACGTGTGTATAATAGAAATAGCACACGAAGTTGCGCTTTTATTGTACCATGATACGAATGATATGTCAACAGTATTTCGTGAAAAAGCGGGAGGAAAATGCGATGGAAACGAGAACAATACTGCATAGCGACATGAATAATTTCGTGTGACACGAGGCTGAGGAAGTGAGTGTTCCCCCGAAAGGGAAGGAACCCGCTGTACCGTCAGCGGAGCCTATCGCGTCCAAAGCAGCCGGTAACGGCTGTGCGGAAACAGCGCGAGACAAGGTAGCCCTTGTCTGAAAAGACGAAACTTCGGCCGTGAGGAAGAAGTAAGGCTGTCAGCAGCAAGACAGTCGGGGCGCCGGCCGGGACAATATGGCTAAGAGAACTGAACTGCTGATAAACGTCGTTATTCAGGAACAGGCCAAAGCTGCTGACAGGCCTGACCCAAAACGGGAACGAAGTCGGGATACCGCTCTGAAGTTTGGCGGTACACGGTCCATGAGACTTCCGGCGGAAAGGCAGAGCCTGTGTTGTCAGCCTCACTTCATCGGAACGTGGTAAGCCTCTATCTTTCCATGAAACATGGGAAGCGAACCGTAAGGAACGTCGGAAAAGGTGGAGGTAAAGGAGCGGCGGAGAAAGCGAATGTCCGGCTGTAACGGCCGGAATAGGGATTGAAACATTACCCCGCCCGAAAGGGAGCAGACTTCCGCCCGGTCTTTCTTTGCATGAGAATCTGAAAAATTTCTGAAAGGAGAAAAGCAGATGAACAGGAAACTGTGTGCATCTCCCCGCATCGCGCAGAGCTGGCAGGAGATTGATTTTGCCGAAGCCGAACGCTGTGTGAAGAAACTGCAGATGCGTATTGCAAAGGCTGCAAGAGAAAAGAAATGGGGTAAGGTGAAAGCCTTACAGTGGACACTGACGCATTCGTTTTACGCGAAAGCGCTCTCTGTCCGGAAAGTGACAGAAAACCGTGGAAAACGAACCTCGGGGGTTGACCATGAACTGTGGGACAGCCCGGAATCGAAATTCAGGGCAATCGGAAAACTGAAACGCCGCGGATACCGCACGCAGCCGCTGCGCAGGGTATATATCCCCAAGCACAACGGAAAACTGCGTCCTCTCGGGATTCCGACCATGACCGACCGTGCCATGCAGACGTTATACTGTTTTGCACTGGAACCGGCGGCGGAAGCCACGGCAGACCATCATTCCTACGGATTCCGTCCGAAGCGGTGTGTGCAGGATGCCATTGAATACTGCTTCATATGCTTTGCGGGGAAGAATTCTCCGCAGTGGATTCTGGAAGGAGACATCAAAGGCTGTTTCGATAATATCCGTCATGACTGGATTCTGGAACACATTCCTATGGATAAGGTCATCCTGAGCAAGTTCCTGAAAAGCGGTTTCTTCGAAAAGGGAAAACTCTTTCCGACGGAACAGGGAACTCCGCAGGGCGGTGCACTCTCACCTGTGATCTGCAATATGGTTCTTGACGGAATCGAAGATCTGCTGAACCGGGAGTTCCGGCGTGTCTGGAAAAACGGCGGCATCTTCAATCCGAAGGTGAATTTCTGCCGTTACGCCGATGACTTCATTGTCACCGGAGTAACGCCGGAAATTCTGAACGAGGAAGTACGTCCGATGCTGGAGGCATTTCTTAGCGAACGGAGACTTCATCTGTCGGAGGAAAAGACCGTGGTGACACACATTGACACCGGATTTGACTTCCTCGGCTGCAATGTCCGCAAATACAGCGGCAAACTGCTGATCCGTCCCTCGAAAGCAGGGACGAAAGCCATTCTTGCCAAAGTACGCGGA
>JBGVOJ010000148.1:0-3883 GCA_045126415.1 Eubacteriales bacterium
AGGAAAAAGGTTTCCCCGAACCCCTTCCAAAAACCTTTTCAAACAAATATATTTGACAAAGTTTGTGCAAATCAAAAAGACGGATGTACCGGTGTGGTACGTCCGTCTTTTGTTATTGTTTGAGATTACTTGGTTTTGCCGAGAAGGTTTGCGATGCGCGCATCGGCAGTTTCGACGAGGACTTCAAAAATCATACGGTAATCGCCTGCGGCAATGTCCTCATTCACAACACGCTCCGTGAGCTGGTCGATCGCGCCCTTGAGTTCGCTGCTGATGAAGTCGATCTGCTCACGAACGTAGTGTTCCGCGGGATTTTCCTTCGGCGCGTGTTCCTTCTTGTACGCCTCGATCATATGAACGGTGTCCTCGCGGATATTACCCCATTTGTCAAGCATAACTTCCAGACGCTTGGTTTCCACAGAGAGAATCGTCGCAAGCTCACTATTCTCATAAGACCCTTCCGGCGGTTCGGCAGGGATATATTTTTTCAGATTTCTGATCTCGTCGTCGATATCGTCGAGCTTGTCGTACAGGCGGCGCAGTTCTTCGGGCATGGTTTCCGGGATTTCTCCGGTCACGGGCTCTTCTGCGGGAGTGATGGTTTCGAGAACTTCTGCGGTGTTGGTATCTTCAAACATTTTTATATCCTCCGATTTATCTGTCGGCGGACACGCTTCCGTATTCTCGTTGGTCGTATCGGTCAGGACGATGGCGGTTTCGCTGTCGTCGGTGAAGCGTGCCCGTCCTTTTTTTATCAGACCCTGCACCCGTTTCGGGTAGGTCTGTCCGATTTCGTTTCCGTCTGCATCGAATACGCGGATCATCTCGTTTTTTGTCATGGGTGTCCTCCCCCTTCGATGACTGAACTGTTGAATTGTACGCGGCGCCGTTTTTTGTCATGGGTGCCGTCCCCTGCCGTGAATCCAGTATAACACAAAAATCCCAGCCTGTCAAGCAAGCAGTTCTTGCTTTTCACAAAAAAGAGGAATACCTTCCGGTACTCCTCTCGGATTTATGGGACTGCGGCTATGTTTGAATTATTCGCCCTGCTTCAGCGCGTTCAGCGCACCGCGAAGCTGATCCATACGGTAATCGAAAACGCTCTGCACCTTTTCCATCTCGGCACGGTATTCGTCCATGCCAATTCTTGAACAGCGAAGCTGATCGTTCAGGTACTGACACATCGTCTTGTACGATGCCATGTTCATATTGATCTGCTCAACAATCAGAGCTTCTTCGTCAAACCCGTCCGATTTGGGTTTCGGTCTTGCGTAATACTTGACCTTGTCAATCAGGTCGATGGTCTGTTTGCGCATCGCCGTATACTGTTCCGCGAGAAGGCGGAGACGGGTGCTTTCCGACATGATCGCATCGGCGACCGCCTGTACCCCTTCGTTGTCCATGCCGTTCATGTCTTCCGGAAGGGACAGACCCATGCAGCTTACGTTCATCGCCATTTTGTCGATGTTTTCGAGAATGCCGTACAGCCGGTTCAGTTCCTCATTCAGCGGGAGACCGGTTTCTTCGATGGTTTCGGTTTCTTCTGCGGTTTCGATGATTTCTTCGTTTCCATTGGTATCTTCAAACATTTCTGTATCCTCCAATATATGATTCTGATCGGACGGATACGCTGTTTCCATGTCTCGTATATAGGATGTGAGAACGATCACGTCGTCTGCATCGTCTGCCCAGCGTGCCCGTCCCTGTTTCACTAACCCACGCGCCCGTTTCGGGTAGGTGGGATTGACTTCGTTTCCAGCTTCATCGAATACACGAATCATTTTCACGTTTTTTGTGATGGGTGTCCTCCCCTTTCGATGAGATAAATTGAATACGGCGCAGTTTTTTAGGAATGGGTGCCGTCCCCTGCCACGGATTCAGTATAACACAGAAACGGACGTCTGTCAATCAAGCAGTTCTTGATTTCCGCAAAAAAAGCACGCCCGAACAGTTTCAGCCGTACTTTATCAGTCTATTCCGTTCAAAAGTTTTTGGAAAGAGGTTTGGAGGAAACCTTTTTTTAAAAAGGTTTCCTCCAAAAACTTCATTTTATCAGCTTATCTGCCGCCCTTTTCGGCGAGCATGTCTTCACATTTTTCGATCATTTTTTCGAGGAGTTTGGTTGCGGGCTTTTCGAGGGACTTGTACTTGGACGCAAAGTCGGTCGAGTTTGCGGAGATTGCGGCGTTGAAGGTGTTGGAGAGGAGGATACCGGAGAGGCCGTTGGAGAACGCGAGAGCGAAGCCGTTGCCGTGGTTGTCGTGGATGATGTCGATCATCTGCGCGGAGGTGTTGTCACGGGTGTACTTGATCTTCAGAGAAGATTCGTAGTATTCCGGAAGAACCTGCACGTAGGTTTCGCGGCAGAGAACTTCCACAACGGTGCTGATGAAATCAAGGCGGTCATAGGGAACCGCTACCGGAATGAAGCCGAGTTCCGCGGTGTCGTGCGTGGAGGAAACGTAGTTTTCCTGGAGTTCGTCAAGCTTCGGATACGGGAGAACCGCAAGGTCGACTTCCGCATCACGGAAGGAGGCGTTTTCAAGGGAGGCAAGTCTCTGATAGCCGAGGAAGAGGGCACGGCCTTCGAGGAAGATCGCTTCCGTCTTCGCTTCGTCGCCGCCGGTCAGGTTGATGCCCGCTGCGTTGTTGTTCAGAATGGCGTTGAGCTTTTCGGTAAGAGCGATCGAACGTTCGTTGTTGACGGTGAGCATCGGATAGCCGTCTTCGCCGCGTGCAATGAAGCCCGGATCAGCGGAAATCAGCCACGGGATCATCGGTCCCCAGAATTCGAAAGCAATATGTCCGTACTGGTCGCTCACGTCGTGCTGACCGTTGCCGTTCAGGTCAAGATAACAGTTTTCTTCCAGCATCTTGAAGTTGTCAAGAGTCCATTCATTGTTGAGAACCATTGCGTAAACGTCTTCAGGATCCCCGTACATATCGGTGTACATACCCTTGTTCATGACAAGACAGTGCGTACAGCGGAGCATATCGATGAAATAGTCGCCCGCAAGCATGAAGCGGAGATTTTCGTTGAGGGAAATATCACTCATGAAGTTGTCGTACCACCACGGTGCGTCAAAGTTGAAGTTCTTGCCGTCGTACGCGTTGTGGAAGAGTCCTTCCGGCGTGATCGGTGCAAGACCGTAGATGTCGTTGATGATGAGGTCGTAGGTCGCGTCGCCGGATTGCAGGAGCTGGCGGATGTTCGATGCTACGACGTCGTAGTTGTAGTCGGCAGGTTCAAAGAACAGCTCAATGTTCAGGCGTTCCATAACGTCGAGATTTCTCTGGATTGCCGCATCGGGCGCGAGGTCACCGGTAAGTTCTTCCGGACCTTCGATCAGGTAGTTGGAACTGGTAAGTGTACCGCGCTGGTTGACGGACGTATAAACGGAGAGCGTTGCCCCGTCAAAGTCCACGTCAACAAACGGGTCAACGTAGCCTTCGTAGTACGGATTATCCTCCACCACTTCTTCCACAGCTTCTTCCGCGGACGGCGTTGCCGTCGGAGCGGTGGTTTCTTCGGTGTTTTCCTTGGATTCGGCACAGGCTGTAAAGGTTGGGAGCAGCATAAGAAGTGCCAGTACGAGTGAGAGCTTCTGTTTCATTGCATTACCTCCGTGAATTTTTCCGGTCACAATTTTGATAAAAATAATTATATCACACTACTCCATTCTTTTCAACCGTTTAAAAATTATTTTCTATTTTATAGTCACGATTTTCTCTATTGTAACCAATCCGAATGGGAACATTTTTGTGGATATTCACAACAGTTAGTTGTATAAATATACGAAAATGCGCAAAAAAATATGACGGTACTCCCAACAAATACCGCCGTACTACGACTGTAAGCTCTCACACATACAGGAATCGCCGT
>JBGVOJ010000149.1:0-2646 GCA_045126415.1 Eubacteriales bacterium
GGAACATAGCGGCGATGATCCCGCTGATCGTCCTGCCGGAGGAAATCCGCGAAGTCCGCACAATCGCGAAGGCGGCGCAGGATTCCCTTACGGAAGAAACCACCGTTTTCGGCCGCATGAAGGTGGGCATCATGATCGAAACCCCTTCGGCAGCGATCCTCGCCGACCGTCTCGCCCCGATGACGGACTTTTTCTCCATCGGCACGAACGACCTGATCCAGTACACCCTCGCGGCCGACCGCGAAAATCCGTCCGTTGCCTATCTGACGCGCACTCTTCCGGAAAGCGTCCGCCGCCTGATCCGCACGGTCTGCACTTCCGCCAAACGTGAAGGTGTCACCGTGAGCGTCTGCGGCGAACTCGCTTCCGATATCACCGAAACCAAATTCCTCATCGACGCAGGGGTAACCAAACTTTCCGTGACCCCGCCGTGTGTTCTCCGGGTACGTGAAAGTGTCATGCGGGAGTCGTCACGGTTGGTGCCGGTCAGATAGGGGGGAGAGACTGCGGATTGTTCGTTTCCCCTTTCCCAACAATCCGCACTACCTAAAACCCCAGCAGAACCCTTGACAATCCCGCACCGTTGTGATACAATGAAACCGACCAAAGAGAGAGGACAGAAAATGTCTTCTTACGTTAAAATCAGTCAAGAAAGGATTTCCCATGAAGGGAAATGGTAAAAGACATGGCTAAGAAACTGAGAGTTGGTATCATTGGCGCGGGTAATATCGCGACCTCCGCTCACCTTCCGGCATATCAGCAGCTCACCGATATCGTTGAAGTTGTTGCTATCGCGGACATCGTTCCGGAACGCGCAAAGGCAGCGGCTGAAAAGTACGGCATCCCGAACTATTTCGCGTCTGTAGAAGAACTGCTTGCAAATGTTGACGTTGACTACATCGACATCTGCACCTGGACGGCTGCTCACGCGCCTGTATGTATCGCTGCTGCAAAGGCCGGCAAGGACATCCTCTGCGAAAAGCCGCTCGCTGCTACCCTTGAACAGGGTCTCGAAATGGAAAAGGCAGTAAAGGAAGCCGGCGTACAGTTCATGCTCGCAGTGGTAACCCGTTACGGCGCAGAACAGCAGAAGGTCCGCGAACTCTACGCGGAAGGCGTGTTCGGCGAAATCTACGCTGCAAAGACCCTTTACGTTCGCCGCAGAGGTACTCCCGGCGGCTGGTTCACCGATAAGGAACTCGCAGGCGGCGGCCCCGTTCTCGACATCGGCGTTCACGCAATCGACCGTACCTGGTACCTTATGGACAGACCGAAGCCGATCTCCGTATCCGCGGAAACGTCCTACCGCATCGGTGACTTCCAGACCAAGGGTATCTCCAGATGGCAGCCGTTCGGCAAGGGCAAGGGCGTGTTCGACACCGAAGACTCCGCAACCGTATTCTTCCGCTTCGAAGGCGGTAAGACCATGATGGCTGAAATCGCATGGGCGATCAACGGTCCGGAATCCGCAACCACCCAGCTCTTCGGCTCCAAGGCAGGCTGCACCTTCGATCCTCTCACCATCTACACCGAAGACGCAGAAGGCTACCTTGCTGACCTCAAGCCGGAAGTCAAGGGCAACAACTACTTCGTAGAAGAAATCCGCCACTTCATCGAATGCGTAAACGAAGGCAAGACCCCGATCTCCCCGATCGACGACGCCGTTACCGTTCAGAGAATGCTCGACGGTATCTACAGAAGCGCAGAAGCTCACGCTGAAGTTAAGATTTAAGGCAATATGCTTTATCGGGAAGGAACTTTTTGAAAAAAGTTCCTTCCCGAACCCATCTTCAAAAACTTTTGGACTGAATAGACAGACATAGTTGAATGCAGATTTCCCGTTATAGACGGGATTTTTTGTTTCAAGTGGGGCTTGAGTTTGTGAAAATCCAGACTCAATTACAGCTTGGTGGACTTTTTTGCGGGAGTTTGGTATACTGAATGCGCAGTCACAGAGAAGGTGACGCAGAAAGGATGTAAGTATGTTTGATATGCAGTACAGCGGAAAAGCGATCGCCAAGGCGCGCAAGGCGAAGAATATGACCCAGATGGCACTTGCGGATGCGATGAGCATCAGCTATCAGGCGGTTTCCAACTGGGAGCGCGGCGTGAGTATGCCGGATATCTCGAAACTGCCGGAATTGTCGGAATTGCTGGGGATTTCTGTTGACGAAATTCTCGGGAAGAAATCCTTTGTAATTGACGGGGTGTTGATTAACGGAGATTTCAACGACGCGACGGCGGAGGAACTGGTGGAAGCCGTGCCGCTTCTGAAACCCTCACAGATTGAAAAGGTGGTGGATGAAATAGGGGAAAAGATTGAAAAGGTGGTAGATGAAATGGGGAAGAAAATTGAATGGACAGAAATTCTTCCGATGATTGAATATCTGTCCGGAGAATTCTGTGCAGAACTGTTCGTGCGTGCGGCGGAAGAGAAGAACTGGGGAGTGGTTGCGGCACTGGCGGAATATGCCTGTGAGGATACCGTGAATACATACGTAAAAAAGATATATTCGCAGGAAGGGTTGAAAGCGATTCTGGAATTTATGGATTTTATCGACGATGATTACCGCGATGAATTGTTCCGGGAAGCAGTGAAGAATCGGAATCCGCATGATATCGAAGCTCTTGCAGAGTATGCGTATG
>JBGVOJ010000150.1:0-21032 GCA_045126415.1 Eubacteriales bacterium
GTGAGATTGGCGCACTTCGGAAACGCGGATTTAGCTCATTTGGTAGAGCGCAACCTTGCCAAGGTTGAGGTGGCGGGTTCGAGCCCCGTAATCCGCTTGTTACAGCTCAGCGATGTACGAAAGTGCATCGCTTTTTTTGTCCTTTTTGCGGAAAAGAGGAAGGCTGCATCGGAATTTCGATGCAGCCTGTTTGTTTCAGTGCCATTTATGAAAATTTATTTTCCCTGCTTCCAATATTGATACATTCGATAATGGTTCCATTCCGTCATAAGAAAATGAAGAAAAATTGTCAGTATATATGCCAGTACGGTACGAAGAATCGGCAGATGGATAACAAGAGCCAACGGAAAACAAAACATAAGACACATTTCAACAGGATTCGGTATTGCGTTAAGAAATAACCAATACCCGATTTCCATAATAATTGCGAGAATCCCGTAAACAAGAATTACGTATTTTCCTTCTGTTTTCATAAAGTCCGCCGTATCCTTTTTCCAGTTGAATGTTTTTTCATCGGTTTCATAGTATTCGCTGCTTTCCTTGCGGATGTATGCAAAGTTTACGGCAATAGAATAAATGGCGATGAAGCTGAGATAGATCGGAGTAAAATCCCGCTGTCCGGCAGTATCATGGTAGAAGATTGCAGCGAGGAAATTGGCGGTCAAAAGGTATATTCCATAGGAGAGAAGGGTTGCTTTAATGATCCCTTTCAGTAAGTCGATGATGAATTCTTTTGCTGTTCTTTTCATTTTGTTCCTCCTGTAGAAAAATTGCTGAAGTATTTTTGTATTCGTTGTACAGTTCCCGTATGTCTTTATAATATGGTTGGAATTCTTCGATTTTCAGCATCTCTTCAAGGAGATTTTGAGCGGACTGCCAATAGGGAATATGACCTTTCGGCAGATAATCAGACGCAAATTCTGCCGGATTATTCCGGGCTTCCGCCGACATATGACGCCGTAATATTTTTAAGATTTTTGCCAGATATTCTTCACCGTTTCTGTACTCTCCGAGACGAAAATATTCACGTGCTGTCTGGAGAAGATCAAGTAGGAGCGGCGTTTCAAAATATCCGGCAAATTTGTCTTCCAGCAGCAGGTCGAATATTCCTGTTGTCATATGAAAATAGCGAATCTTTTCTTCCGGAGTATGTGCGTTTTGCAGCATTTTCCATTGGATTCTTTCTCGTACATATTCGAGAAGCTGCATCAAGGTTTTGCTTTCACTGTTTTCCAGTTCTTCACCTTTCAGAACATGAGGTGCCAGAAATTCGCGGCTGTTTGAGAGATAAGGGAGTTTTTCATAATAGTTTTTTGTGAGTTTCTGTATTTCGGGGTCTTCAGAATGAGCGCAGATGCTTACCATCTGGCGAAAGATCGTATGGCGGATCTTGTCGGAACGGCAGAATTGCTCCACCCGTTCGACCAGTGAAACGAGCTGGTCAACATAGACTTTTTCGTTCATTCTGTGGTACGCCGCATACCATATCAGACGCAGATATTCTTCATAAGCGGTAGGACGCAGTGAGATTTCTTCGGCGATCAGTTGAAATACAGTATCTTTTTCTTCCGTCAGGATAATGCGATTTATTCGTTCCAGGTATTCTTCTATGTGTTTTCGGCTGTAATACGCATCCATATCGTACAGTTCATCCAGCGAAATCCGGTACAATACCGCGATTCGCGGCATCATCTGTACGTCCGGCTGCGTCAGACCGCGTTCCCACTTCGAAACGACCTGCGCGGACACACCAAGCACCTGCGCCGCCTGTTCCTGCGTGAGTCCCCGCCGAAGCCGCAGTTCCTTCAGTCGTCGGTCAAGTTCCATGCTGGCCTCCTTCCTGTTTTTCATACTCCGATTATATAAAAAATCCGACCCATTGTCAACGGACAGAAAAGACAGTCGGACTGTCCGTTTTCAATGGGTCTTGCTTTTTATATTTCTTCCAGCATCGCGAACGTCATCCCGCCGGTGTACGCCGCGCCGACGTACACATTTTCCGTATGCCGTCCCGTTTCCATATAATGTTCCAGCGCATACTTCGCCGAGTAGGGCATATTCAGCCCGCAGACGTCGCGGTAGTCCACCCACTTCGGTACACCCTCGTCACACGTCAGCTCCACTTCCACACCCGGCTTCAGATCCGCGAAAAAGTAGTAGTTGTGCCGGATCTCGCCGTTCTTCTGCCTCAGCGCAATGTACCGCATCCGCAGATTCTCAAGCATGTCCTCCGTCAGTCCGATTTCCTCGCGCACTTCCCGCAGAACGCACGCCCGCGCATCGTTCACTTCCTCCGGCTCAAAATGTCCGCCGATCCCGCACCATGACGGCTCCACCACCTTCGATCCGATCCGGTACAGCATCAGCATCCGCAGATTAGCTTCATCCGTCCGGTCCGTAATATAAAGTGCGGTCATGTTTCTCAGCTTTCCGTCCATTTTTATATTCTCCCGAATGATTCCTTGTTTTATTCTTTACCCAGCAGTCGGATTTCGGACAGCTGCATAATGCCGTTTTCCCGGAACACAAATTTATAGTACTTGTAATCTTTGGGGTCTTCCACTTCAAAGCCGTACCAGATATGATTCGTCGCGTCCATGTTTTCTTCCCCGTCTTCGACCTCGTGAATGAGAGTCCATTCGTCCGAGGCGGCCGATCTGCCGTACAGTGCCCAGGAATCGGGGTTGCGCGAGGAATACTCCATCGTATCGTTTCCGGTGCGGAACATATAGGCCTCTACCGCATGTGCCTGGTTGAGTTCAAAGGTCACCTCGATTTTACCGTGTACGTCAAGGCAGTATTTGGTATTTTTGTCCGCATCGAAAAGATTCAGCACTCCTTCATTCGGATTTCCGTCCGGACCGTCCGCAGAGTTTGCCTTGAGATACTTTGCAAGATCGTCGTATTTGGCCGCGATTTCTTCCGTGGCATCGTTGCCGCAGTGTAAAGTGGAATTGCCGGGAATACCCAAAAACTCGCTGTCCATCCATTGGAAGCGTGCTTCGAGCCAGCGCTTCATGTATTGGACGGCGGCGTCGTATTTGACGTTCACGAATTCGCTGTCCGGATAGAGTTCGTGGTTCATTTTTTCTGATTCGGCGATCCGTTCAACGGTGGCGTCCATGTTTGTCCAGAACCATTCGACGATGTCATTGCCCGGCTGACGGAGTTCTGCCCAGCGTTCCTTTACCGCCTGTACGAAGGGTTCGTGGTTTTCAAACAGCCACTGATACCACGGCGCCTGCTGGATCCATGCACCTTCGGTTTCGGTAAACTGTGCGCCGTAACAGGTGTCATAGTCCCAGCACGGTCCCATGTACAGCTTGCCGTCATCACCGCGGAAGCAGTAACAGCTGGTGATAAACTTGGAGTCGTAGTTGCGGGTGAGCTCGTTCAGCAGATACCAGTTCACGAACGAGTCCACGTCGATGTATTTTTCCAGCTCTTCCATGCTGCCGCTCTTCATCGCGGCTTCCACGCTGTCAAAGAAAGTTTTGTATTCCCCGAACGCCTGCATCCGCTGACCGGAAGTCAGGTCTTCCACATCCTTGCCGAGAAATTCCTTCAGGCAGATGTGGACGCTGTTGGAGGGATCGCGCTTGTTTTCGTACATGACGAAGCAGAGGTCGCAGCTGTGACGGTAGACCATCTCAATTTCAAACAGCGCACTCTTCTGCTCCAGAACGTCGATCCGGTTCTTGTGGATCTGGATCTTTTCCGTCAGAACGTACGTGCCGGCGTATTTGCCGTTCGCCACCAGATCCACGTATTCGTTGTCACAGGTGCCCGGCAGACCGAGCCATTCGGCGCATTCCTGCGTCAGATAGTTGTGCAACATCGTTTTATCGCTGTGCACGGTCACGAGAACCCACTTTTTTGCGTCGCCCATTCCGACGAGGTCGGCCTTTTCAGCGAGCTTGAGCGTGTACGGCTTCTGCTTGAACGACCAGGAGTAGTTCCCGCGTCCCTTGATCTGCAGAGGCAGGTCATAATAGCTGTTGGTATGGTCGCCGTCCACGAGGGTGTAGGTCGCGTCGGAGTACACGCCGTGCTGAACGAGTCGCAGACCCGCCGTGCGGGAGGGAAATTCCAGATACAGCGTCGGCAGATTGGTCAGCTGAGGATATTTTTCCACGGTTTCCGCGTCCACGCGGGTACCGGATTTGGTGAGATAGCCGTTTTCGGTGACGGGTTCTTCGGTTTTCAAGGGTTTGACCGGTGCGGGCGCTTCGGTCTCCGGTTCCGTTTCCGGAATTTCGGTTTCTTCGGGGACCGGTTCCGCAGTTTCGGGGGATTCGATGGTTTCTGCTTCGGCAGTCGGAACGGGTTCCGCAGGCGTTTCCGACGAACAGGAAGCGAGGAACAGCGCGGTCAGAAGCAGGCAGAGAATTTTTTTCACCGGGTTTCTCCTGTTTATTTTATAGAATAATAACGTATTATACCACATTATTTTTAAATAGGCATGAACAAACGAAATTTTACAGCTTCACAAACCGCGGTTCGTGCTTCATCGCGGGGATGATCTTCTTCATCAGGTCGTCTGTGGAGAAGCGCAGGCTGGACGTGTTGATGCACGGGTGGCATCCGAAGTATTCGGAAGCCATGAGGTCTTCGTCGATCAGCAGGCTGACTTCGCCTTCATGATCGTTCATGAGACCGAGGACGCTCAGCGAACCGGGGGTGATGTCGAGCAGCTTTTCCATATACGCGTGGTCGCCGAACGACAGGCGGGAGGAACCGATCTGCGCGGAGAGATCCTTTGTTCGGAACGGCTTGTCCCCGGGCATGAGAAGGAGATAGAACACGGTCTGCTGACGGTTCGCGAGGAAGAGGTTCTTGCACATCGCAACGTCGAGCGCACAGTCGGCTTCTTCGCAGGCCTCCATGGTCATCAGGGCTTCGTGGTCAACGCGGTGGTAGGAGATATCGAGGGAATCGAGAAAATCGTAGACGCGGACTTCCTTCGGGAGCCGGTCGGATGTGTCGAGAGGTCTGCCTTCGTAGATGGTCATGATGGGTACTCCTGTTAGGATGAAATATGAATGGTTCTATTGTAACGCGCGACGGAATTTTTGTCAATAGATACGGTACAGCCGTTGGTCAATATGCCTGAAATTTTGTACGGCATCCGTAGGGGTGCATTTTGAGCCGCTGCTCGTATTTTGTGTTATACTGTAAAAAATAACACCACCGGAGGTACCTATGAAAACCCTCGAAGACCTGTTTTTCGGCAGAAATATTCCGTTTGACTCCCCCGCACTCGCCCCCGACGAATACCGGCGGCTGACCGCTGAAATATGGAAGAACGTGACGCCTTTGTACGGGGATTCCGTCTCGGTGTGCGGCTCCTTCTGGAATCCCTGACGGATAATTCTTGTATTTGTGCAAACTCCGAGGTATAAATTTGCACAAATATCTTGATTTTTTCTTCAATATTCTATATAATGAAACCAACTATATTTGTTCCGAACAATACAAGGAGGTTCTTATGACCAGAAGAAACCGTATTCTCGCCCTGATTCTCGCATCGCTGATGCTTCTCTCCGCAGCAGCCTGCTCGGATTCCGGCACGAACGATGAAACTGCCGCTCCGACTGCCGGAGAAAACACCGAAAATGCTGCTGCCGAAGAGACCGCACCGGAGGAAACCGGCCCCGTAGCCGAACTTCCCGACAAGACCTACAACGGCGAAGAAGTCATGTTCCTGACCTCGCTGAACACCGGTTATGACTGGTATACCAGTTACGAAATCTACGCTGAAGAAATGAACGGTCAGCTTATCAACGACGCCGTCTTCCAGCGCAACAACGAAATCGAAGAACTCCTCGACATCAAGATCGCGGAAACCAAGCTGGAAAACTGTCATACAACCGCGAAAAGCTCCATCACGGCGGGCGACAAGCAGTTTGACGTTGTCATGCCGTACATGAACAATTCGATCAACCTCGCAGTGGAAGGCTCCCTGCTCGACCTCAAGCAGATCCCGTACCTTGACCTCGAAAAGCCGTGGTGGGACACCCGTGCAAACAAGGACCTTCTCATCAACGACCGCCTGTTCATCACCACCGGCGACATCGCGATCCTCGACAACGAATGTACGATGGTCATGTTCTTCAACAAGGATATGATCGGCCAGTACGGTCTGGAAAGCCCGTACGATCTCGTCAAGGAAAACAAGTGGACGATCGACAAGGTCGGTGAAATGTCCTACAGCATCACGAACGACAAGAACGGCGACGGCAAGATGACCACCGAAGACGACCAGTGGGGCATCTCCATCGCAAGCAACGCGCCGATTTCCTTCTACTTCGGTGCGGGCGAACGTGTGGTACAGGCGGACGAAACCGGCGAACTCCAGATCATGATGGGCAACACCCGTGCGTACGACGTTTACGACAAGATCGCGAACCTCTGCTTCAGCACGGAAGTTCTCTCCATGCACACCTCCAACAAGACAGGTTTTGACGATGTCTGCGCGTCCTTCAACGCGGGCAACATCATGTTCGTTACCTTCGCGCTCGTTGACATCAACGGTCTCCGCGACGCGGAATTCGAATTCGGTATCCTTCCGTACCCGCTCTACGACGAAACCCAGCAGGAATACAACAACCTCATCAGTACGGGTCTCGTCAGCTCCACGAGTATCCCGAACACCTGCGACAACACCGAACTGGTGGGTGTAACCCTCGAAGCAATGGCGTACTACTCCACCACCACCCTCACTCCCGCGTACTATGACAACGCCCTCAAGACCCGTTACGTCCGCGACGAAGAATCCGGCGAAATGCTCGACATCATCTTCGCAACCCGTGTTTACGACCTCGGCTTCATCTTCAACTGGGGCAATGCAGGTTCCATGGTAACGAACATGTTCACCGGCAAGCAGACCGAATACGCGTCCAACTGGCAGAAGATTGAAAAGGCTGTCAAGAAGACGATGGAAAAGGCGATGGAACAGTTCGCGCAGATTCCGTAAGATAAAGATTCTCGGGAAAACCTTTTTTTCGAAAAAGGTTTCTGAGGCTGCGCAGCAGACTCGTCCGATCCCTTTCCAAAAAACTTTAAACCGGATAAGATAATAAAGATATATCTAAAATAAAACGATTATAAGGAGGCAACTATGGCTGACAAACTTCGGATCGGTATCATCGGTACCGGCGGCATCGCCCACTCCCACGCGAACGCGTACAAGAGCTTTGACGACGTGGAAGTCGTCGCGGGCGCGGACATCATTCCCGGCAAGGCGCGTGCGTTCCTCGACCGTTTCGGATGGACGGACGCGACGGCGTACGATGACTGCGAATCTCTCTGCGCGAGAGACGACATCGATGCGGTGTCCATCTGTACGTACAATACCCAGCATGCCTGCTGCGCGATCGCGGCGCTTGAATCGGGCAAGCACGTCCTTCTTGAAAAGCCGATGTGCGTGACGCTGCAGGAAGGTATTGAGATCATGAAGGCAGAGAAAAAGAGCGGCAAGATCCTGACCGTCGGGTTCCAGCCGCGCTACAACAACAACTGCCGCAAGATCAAGCGCATCGTTGATTCCGGTGAACTCGGCAAGGTTTACTACGTCCAGATCGGCGGAAGCCGCAGACGCGGTATCCCGGGCAGCACGTTCATCGACGCGGACAAGGCGGCGTTCGGCGCGATCGGCGACCTCGGCTGCTACTCCCTTGACCTGTCCCTGAACTCCATCGGCTATCCGAAGCCGCTGACCGTTTCCGCGTACACGTCCGACTACTTCGGCAAGAACCCGAAGTATTACGGGGAAGCTGACCGATTCTCCGTGGACGACTTCTCCGCGGCATTCATCCGCCTCGAAGGCGACATCATCCTCGACTACCGTATGGCATGGGCAATGCACATGGATATCTGCTCCGACTTCGTGATTCTCGGCACCGACGCGGGTCTGAAGGCGACGGCTCCCCATCCGAATCCGCTGTGGGGTTCCATCATCTCCGGCGATATCTCCGGCCTCTACATCATGCACGACAAGGGCGGCGAACCCGTCACGACCCAGCTCAAGCTGGAAGAAACGAACTACAACATCTTCACCATGAAGGTGCGTGACTTCGTTGACGCCGTCAAGAACGGCGGCAAGGCTCCCATCCCGACTTCGCAGATCATCTACAACCAGGCAATCATCGATGCGATGGTTACCTCCGCAAAGGAACGCTGTGAAATCAAGATCGATATTCCCGAAATTTAAAAATCACAAGTAAAAAATGAAAAATACCCCGATACCATATGGTATCGGGGTATTTTTTGTCCTCAATAATTTTCCTGCTGACGCTGGATGCGCAGCTGCTTGCGTTTTTCACCGGCAATCAGTTCCGCTTTTTCGGCTTCCGTCTCCGGTTCGAGTCCCGGGACTTCGCACGGACGGTCGTCCGGACCGAGCGCGACCATGACGACGTGCGCACGGTTGATGAGGGTGCGCGAGCCGTCGAGGCGTTCGACGTACGACTCCACGGTAACTTCCATGGAGGTGCGTCCGGCGTAGGTCATTTTTCCGCAGAGAACGACGGTGTCGTTCGCGTGCGCGGGGGCGATGAAGTGCAGGTCGTCGATCGCCACGGTAGTCACGTTGCGTTCCGCGTGACGGCGCGCGACGATGGCGGCGGTGATGTCGATCCACGACAGCAGAATGCCGCCGAAGAGACGTTTGCTGCCGTTGAGATCGGAATCACGGACGAGGTTTACCTGCTCGGTGTAGGTCTGGGAAGGTGTTTTTTTCATGAAATACGGTTCTCCGTGGGATTTTTGAAATTATATACGTTATTATATCACAAACCCGCGTGGAATACCATGCCGACCTGCCAAAATTCCACTTGCAAAAATCCTATAAATATGCTATCCTAAAGAAAAAACGAAAAAGGAGTCCCCCTATGAGAACTGGTATCTGTACGACCGATTTTGAAGTGACCGGTCAGCTTCCGAAGGCGGCCGACCGCCTGTTCGGACGCATTGCGGAACTCGGCTTCGAATGTGTTCAGTTCGCGTTTTCCTCCATCGCGGAAAGCGAATTCACCCCCACCGGACGCATCGAAATCCCCGATAAAATTCCGACCGCCGCTTTGGACGCTGCTGCACGTTCTGCGGACCGGTATCACCTCCCCATCGAAGTCATCAACGGCACCTTCAACATGGCTCATCCGGACGAAGATGTGCGCCGTGAAGGGATCAAACGCTTCGCTCTGCTGACCGAGGCGGCGGAAATCCTCGGCGCTAAGTACATCTCCCTCTGCTCCGGCACCCGTTTTGCCGAACATCTCTGGACATACTCTCCCGACAACCACACCGCCGGTGCGTGGAACGATATGCTTGATACGATCAAACGTGCCGTCGAGCTTGCCGAACGCCGGAACATTACCCTCGCCATCGAATCCGAGGCATCGAATATCATCGACACACCCGTAAACGCCCGCCGCGTCATGGACGAAGTCGGTTCCGACCACCTCAAAATGATCCTCGACTGCGCGAATCTGTTCCACATCGGCCGCGCCCATCCCGAATATGTACAGGAAACCATTGCCCACGCGTTCGAATTCTTCGGCGAGGACATCGTTCTCGCGCACGGAAAGGATATCCGCGAAGGCGACGGCATCAACTTCTGCGGTACCGGACGCGGCATCGTCGATTTCCCGTTCACCGCGCAGATGCTGAAAAAATACGGCTTCGCGGGCGATATGTTCCTGCACGGCATCTACGACGAAGCGGATATGCCGTATGCGCTCGCTCACTGGAAAGCAGCCGAAAAGGCAGCGGAATAAACGAAAGGAGAACGACCGATGTTATCCCTTCCCATTATCAATACCCAGTCCACGGCGGAAACCCGTCCCGCGTTTGTTCACGAAATGCGCCGCGCGGGTGTTGACCGCGTGTTCGTCTTCTGCGACAACCCGTTCGGGGACGAAAAACAGCTCGATTTCCTGATGGATCTCCTCAAGGAGAATCTTGAATATTACAAAAACGAAGGCTTCGAAACCGGCGTGTGGATCGGCGGACTCGGTCACGGCGGCACGCTTGCCCACGAAAAGGCAAAATCCGCGCAGAAATACACCCTTCTCGTCGGTCTTGCAAGCGGCGGTTCGTCCCCGGACTCCTTCTGTCCTGCGGATCCCGACTATTTTGCGATGTACAGCAATTTTGTCCGCCGGGTCGCTCTCGCCGGCGCGCCGATGATTATGATCGACGACGACCTCCGCCTCGCTCTGCACGGTCCCGTCGGTCTCGGCTGTGCCTGCCGCCGTCACCTCGCCATGTTCAATGAATGGGTCGGCGACGGTCATGCGTACACCCGCGAGGAACTGAAAGACATCCTCTTCACCGGTCCCGCGACACCGCTGCGGAAAATCTGGTTCGACCTCATGGGCGACACGCTCCGCGATTTCGCCCGCGGTTTGCGCGAAGTGGTGGACAGCGTGAATCCGGACATCCGTCTCGGTCACTGCGCCTGCCTGCCGACATGGGACGTCGACGGCGTGGACAGCATCGAACTGGCACGCATTTTTGCCGGAAAGACCCGTCCGTTCCTCCGCCTGATCGGTGCGCCGTACTGGACGGACGGACGGTCCTTCCACACGACCGGTACCGGCAGCATCATCGACATCGAGCGGATGCAGCTGGCGTGGTGTAAGGAAACCGCGCCGGAAGTCGAAGTCTTCACCGAAGGCGACGTCTACACCCGCCCGCGCTACAACGTCCCGTCGAGCTATCTCGAAGGGTTCGATCAGGTGCTTCTCGCCGAAGGTCAGGCGGACGGCATCCTGAAATACATGATCGACTACAGCCAGCACCCGTATTACGATACCGGCTACATCGACCGCCACGTCTACTACAAGCCGCTGCGTAAAGCACTGACAGACGCTTTTGCGGACAAAAAGACCGCCGGCGTGTACGTTTACGAAGTCATGCACAAGCTCGCCGACCTCGACTGCACGGGCATTTCCGAAGGCGAACTCATCGGACGGTTCACGCCCGCGTCGGTCAATTTCGCGAATGCTGTGTCCCTGCCGATTTCGTTTGAACGGAACGAATACACGGACTGTGCGCTGATTTTCGGCGAAAACGCCAAGTATGCGGATGAAGAATTGTTGAAAATGCCGCTGATCCTCGACCTCACGGCTGCGAAGATTCTCACGGAGCGCGGCATTGACGTCGGTCTGCGCGAAGCCGTGGACGTTCCCGCACCCGGGACGGAATATTTCACGGACGGCGGTGTGACCGTTCCCGTCGGTACCGGCGGACGGTTCGCAAAGATCACGACGGCGGACGGCGCAAAGTCGCAGAACACGTTCAACACAAACGGCGAAACCTGCCCGATGTCGTATTTCTATAAAAATGCGGACGGCGGACAGTTCCTCGTCTATGCGTTTGACGCGGAATCCGTCGAACCGAAATCCGGTCTGTTCCGGTGTTATCCGCATCAGAAGATTCTGTTCGAAGCGATTGCACAGATGCAGAGTCATCCGCTTGCAGCGAATGTCACGAAGGAACCCGGTCTGTACGTCCTCTGCCGCAAAAATGGGGACGAAACTGCGGTCGGTATCTGGAACTTCTGGCACGATCTCGGTATGCCGAAGAATATCCCGCTCGACGGTGTGTACAGCGAAATCCGCGGCATCGGGGATACGAAGGTTACGCTCGACGGCGATACCGTGAAGATGGATACGGTCATTCCTCCGTACGGTTTTGCGGGATTTGTGGTGAAGAAATAAAATGAAAGAACGGTATATTAATCTGATGGAACAGGCGGTGGACGCGTACACGGACGAACACATTGCGTCCTACACCCGTGAAGTGCGCGAAAACGGTCTGCGGGAGCACGGCTATCCGCGTCTGACCGCCAACATCGGTATTCTGCTCGCGCACGGCAGACATCCGGAACGGCGGGAGATTTTCGCCGACATGATGGAACTCTGCTGTCTGGAAATACTGACGGCGCGGGTGCGGACGTCTGCTGCCGGAAACGATTTTTCCGTCAAGGAGATCGTCTTCTGCCTGCAGGAAGTCGAAAAAGCGGGACTGTTTGACCGCTGTGTCACCGACGGATGGCGGAAAATCCTCGCGCAGATCGATCCGTATGCGGTGTATACCTGCATTGCATCCCGTCCGCCGGAACGCATCGGCAACTGGGCGGCGTTCGGCGCGGCCAGCGAACAGGCGCGGAAGGCGGCGGGAATCGGTGACGAGAGTGATTTTATCGAAAATCAGGTGCTGTCCCAGCTCTTTTCGTTTGACGAAAACGGCATGTACCGCGATCCGAATGAGCCGATGGTGTACGATTTCGTCACCCGTCTCCAGCTTGCAGCGTGTCTCGAAGAAGGCTACGACGGAGCAGGGAAGGACGAACTGGAAGAGTTTTTCGACCGTTCCGCCGTTCCGACTCTGCTGATGCAGTCGGTGAGCGGCGAAATTCCGTTCGGCGGACGGAGCAATCAGTTCCTCCACAACGAGACATTCTACGCCGCGCTGTGCGAATTTTACGCCGTAAGGTATGCCCGCAGAGGGGACATGAATCTTGCGGGACAGTTCAAATCGGCGGCGCGTCTGGCCGTGGACAGCCTTGAACACCGGCTGAACGCGAAGCCGGTGCATCATATCAAGAACCGTTATCCGCTGGAAACCCGCATGGGCTGCGAGGATTACGGTTATTTCGACAAATATATGGTCACGATGGGATCGTGGGCGTATCTGGCGTACCGTCTGGCGGACGATTCGATTCCCGAAGTCCCGTGTCCTGCCGAAACCGGCGGGTATGTCTGGGAAACGGGCGATCATTTCCACAAGCTGTTCGCAAACTGCGGCGTTTACTTCCTCGAATTCGAGAAAAACGCCGACCCGCACTACGATTCCTGCGGTCTCGGACGGATTCACCGGCGCGGTGTTACGGGCGAGCTCTGTCTGTCCGTTCCGTTCGCGAAGCATCCGAACTATCACATCGGGGAAGACAATCCCCATACGCTGTCGCTCTGTTCATCGACGGTGACGGACGGCGTACGGCGGTACGGCGCGGACGTACCGTACGAAACGAAGCATGCGGATGCGGCAGCGGAACGGGTGAATGTGGTCATGGAAAACGCGCTCGGTCTGACGGAGACGTACGAAGTCACGCAGCATGGTGTCGGGATCACCGTCACGGGAACGGAAGAGATCGCGTACGAAATCCCCGTATTTGTGTTCGACGGCGCGAAAAAAACGTCCGTCACCGTAACGGACGACGGAAAAACGCTGACCGTGACCCATCACGGACACCGCTGTACATGGCAGACGGACGGCATCTTCGAAGATACCGGCGAAAAATTCCGCAACCGCAACGGCGAATACCGGAATTACCGCGCCGTCGGAAAAAATACGATAGAACTCACCGTCACAATGGCATAAACAAAGGTACAGTGCAAACGAAAAATTTGCACTGTACCTCATTTTTTCGTCTGTATGAAGTTTTTTGAAAGGGGTTTGGGGAAAACTTTTTTTCAAAAAAGTTTTCCCCAAGAAACCTTAAATCCCCAGATATCCCTTGAGTACCTTCAGCGAGCTGTATACGCCGTCGATGTGGGAGCGTTCGTAGCCGTGGCTTGCGTAAACGCCCGCACCGATCAGACCGTGGCGGATGTCATAGCCGGCGCGGAGGGTTGCTTCCACGTCGGAGCCGTAGCCGGGATAGATGTCGACCGCATAGTCCGCGCCTTCCTTCTTTGCCGCGTCGATGAGCTTGCCCGTGACCTTGTAGGAGTAGGGGCCGCCGGAGTCCTTCGCGCAGATGGAAACCATCTTTTCGGTGCAGGACAGACCGTCACCGACGCAGCCCATGTCGATGGAGATCGCTTCGGTCACACCTGCCGGAACGGAGGACGAGCCGCCGTGACCGACTTCTTCGTAAACGGTGATGTGCGCGTAAACGCGGCGTGCGGGCGTGATTTTTTCGTCCGCCATGTACTTCGCGAAGCCGAGCAGGATGCCGACGGACAGCTTGTCGTCGAGGAAGCGGCTCTTGATGTAGCCGGTCTTCGTCACAACAGTGCGCGGGGCAAACGCCACGATGTCGCCGACTTCGATGCCGAGCGCGCGGGTGTCCGCCGCGGAGTGAACGTCCTCGTCAAGAACGACTTCCATCGCGTTCCAGGTACGCTTGGTGTCGCCGTAGCTCATGTTGACGTGAACGGACGCGTTGCAGAGCTGGAGCGTGCCTTCGATCACACGGCCGTCACGGGTGTGAACGCGGACGTTTTCGGCTTCCGAATTTTCCGCGCGCATGCCGCCGAGGTTTGTCACCTTCAGACGTCCGCTGCCCTTGATTTCGGAAACCATGCAGCCGAGGGTGTCCGCATGCGCTTCGAGAAAGAGACCGTCTTCGGTATCGGTGCCGCCGAGGTCAACGAGTACGCCGCCCTTGTTGGTGATTTTTGCGTCGTAGCCGAGAGACGCGAACGCATCGCGTACCCATTCGGCTGCCGCGTCGGTGTAGCCGGAGGGGCTGTCGATGGCAAGAAGTTCCACAGTCTTTTCGACTGCGTAATCCGCGTAAATTCTGTTCATAGTGAAGGTTCTCCTTGTTCTATGTATTAAAAGTTTTTTCTGAGTAATTTTACAGTTCCTGTTCCAGGGTGATAAAAGTCCGGATGTCCGGAGACATTATACCACGGTTTCGGACAGGGAACAAGCGGAAAGCGGAAAAAATGTCGTATCCCGCAAAATTTACGGGAGAACTTGACGGGTACGGTCGATTGTGATACAATGCAGATAATCAAATTTCCACGAAAGAAGGATTCATCATGGAACTCAAAGGAAAAAAGATCGTCTTTCTCGGCGACAGCATCACGGAAGGGCACGGCACCACGGGTGTGGACAAGCATTTTGTCACGCTGGTCGGACAGTGGGGAGAATGCCGCGAAGTGAAGAATTACGGCATCGGCGGCACCCGTTTCGCGAAGCAGAGCGTCCCGACGAACGAACGCTGGGACAAGGATATGTGCGGCCGCATTGAAGAGCTGGACGAAGACGCAGACGTTGTGGTTCTGTTCGGCGGTACGAACGATTTCGGTCACGGCGACGCGCCGCTCGGCACATTTGCGGACCGTACGCAGTATACATTCTACGGCGCATGCCATCACATCATGACCCGGATGCACGAACGGTTCCCGGGCAAGCCGATGGTGATCCTGACCCCTCTGCATCGTCTGAACGAAGACAACCCGAAGGGTGACGGCAACAAGGCGTACAATGTAGCGCCGCTGAAAGTTTACGTGAACATCATCCGTGAAGTGGCAGAATTCTACAGCATTCCGGTGCTTGACCTGTACGCGGAAAGCGGCATTCAGCCGAAGGTGGATGTGATCCGCGAACGGTACTGTCCGGACGGACTCCATCCGAACGACGCAGGGCATGAACTGCTGGCGAAAAAGATTCTCGCTTATCTGAAAGCAATGTGAATGGAGGACACGCCTGCGGTGCGTTACCTTATGCACCAAAGGTGTGCTGTCTCCCGATGTCCACAGGGGAAAACCAACTCTCCTGTGGATTTTCGCTTTTCCGTTGAGTTTCCGAGCCGATGCGGTCATTGACGGATTCGGAAATCTGTGGTATTCTGTAACCACAGGCAGCCTGAATTCAACAACGGAGAAAACTCATGGATTTACAGATCGGAAAAAACATCAAAGCCTTTCGAACCCGCCGCGGGATCACGCAGGAAACGCTGGCCGATCATCTCGGTGTGGCACCCCAGTCCGTTTCCAAGTGGGAACGCGGCGAAGGTTACCCGGACATCACCTTTCTCATCCCGCTCGCGGACTATTTCGGCGTTTCGATGGACACGCTGATGGGACGGGACGCGGAAGAGCGTGAAAAAACGATCACGGACATCCTCCGGCAGTACGAGCATTACCGCCACATCGGCGATCACGATGCCAGGACCGCCCTCATCCGGCAGGCGTACGCGGACTATCCGTTTGACTTCCGGATCATCGTCAAATATGCGGAAACCCTGCTCATTTCCGGCGACCTATCCGAGGTGCGGGAGGAAATCGAACGTCTCTGCACCTATGTCACGGACGAATGTACCGTGGACGAACTGCGCTACGACGCGATCACGTCTCTCATCTGCCTGTACGGCGAGTGCGGCGAATACGAACGTGCGGCGGAATACGCGAACCGTCTGCCCGGACTGTTCGCGTCAAAGGAATTCTCCATGACCGGCATCTATCCCACCGGTGACGAACGGGATTTTGCGGCAATGGCAGCCTTCATCGATACGGCAATGGAACGCGTACTGTGGCAGATGTACTGCATCGCCGTGCAGAGAACGGGTCTGACGTCTGCGGAACGGATCGAAATCCTCGAACGCACGCTTGCCGCCGCAGACGCAGTGTTCCCGGAGTTCGACTGCGACGTCTGCCACAGCGGTCTGGCGGACACCTGCCTTGCCCTGTTCCGCCTGTACAGCGAAGCCGGAGAAGACGACACCGCGCTCGGTTATCTGGAACGCGCCTTCCGTCACGACCGTGCGATCGATGAGATCGAAAACGAGGAGATTGTTCACACATCCCTTCTTCTGCGCGGCAGCACCTACGATATGCGGAAAGTCTGGGACGGCTGCAAATGCAACGGAGTCTGGTTCCGTCTCGAACGTCTGAACGGAGCACCGTTCCGGTTTGAAAAGTACGACAATAACCCCCGCTACCGCGAAATTCTCGAAAAATACCGTCCGTTTGCCGTCGAGGACAAGACAAAATAAAAAAGACCTGCCTCCGCAAGCCATCGAAATTATCCATAAAATCAGAGTGACCCTTGACCGTATCTTTCTTCACAAACACGATCAAGGGTCACTTAAAATTCTTGGTATCTAACATCTTTTGTAATCCTCTCTTTCTGTTGACTGTCAGCTGCTTTTTTATAAATTTTATTATACTCTCTGTCTATAATAAATTTATAATACAGGTGACGCTTTTTTCTTCACCGGACTTCTTTTTTCTGAATTCCGTGAATTCTTTTTTTAAGAAAGTCCTGTACTTTAGTTGTACATTGGTTTGTCCTCTCTTTCTTTTGTGTCTATATTATAGCACAGGATTTCCGGAAATGCAATTGGTATTTTGTTGAAAGTTTACAGGATTTTTTTATTCACATCGGAGAAAATCAAAAATCGTTCACAAAACGCTTTACAAATCCCCTCCGGATATGGTATAATAATATTGTTGCGCGGGCATTGAAAAAGCCCGCTTTTATTTATCCCTTTTCCAGATGAAAGTTTTTTGGAAGGGGTTCGGGGAAACCTTTTGTTCACAAAAGGTTTCCCCGAAAAATTATCTCATAACAATCTTCACGCAGTCGCTGCCGCAGAGTTCTGTACTCTTTTTATCCGGCTGGTGTCCGCCGACGTAGAGTTCGAGCTTTCCGTCGGGTTCCGTTCTGGTACCGTCCGCAAGAACGGCCTTGAGCCAGTACTTGTTTACCTTCACGGTCACATCCGCTGTTTCGCCGGACTTCACGTCCACAGCCTTCACGCCGCAGAGCTGGTACAGCGGGGTCGGCGTGCGGGAGTCGGTATAGGATGCGTAAATCTGCACCTTTTCGATGCCGTCACGGGCGCCCGTATTCGAAACGGTCATGCCGATTTCGTACGTGTCGTCCGTTTCGCCGGTGATCTTTACGTTGTCGTATGCGAACGTGGTGTAGGACAGACCGTAGCCGAACGGGTAGAGAACGTCGCCGGTGAAGTAACGGTAGGTACGTCCGGTCATGTCGTAGTTTTCGTACGCCGGGAGATCGTCGCAGGAGTGGTAGAACGTCAGCGGGAGCTTCGCGCTCGGGGAATACTTGCCCGCGATGAGACGTGCCGCCGCGAGACCGCCGACCGCGCCCGGATACCAGCCGTGGATAACGGCATGGGCATGGCTCGTCAGCTTTTCGCCGAGGTCGACCGCGCTGCCCGCAAGAACAACGACGATCACATTGTCACAGACTTCGCAGACCGCTTCCGCGAGGTCCATCTGGGTCTTCGGAAGCTGCAGACGCTTGCGGTCGCCGCCTTCGAAGTAGTCGTTCTTCACGTGGATTTCTTCGCCTTCGATGTGGCAGTCGAGACCGAGTACGAGAACGGTGATATCGGCGTTCTTCGCGTAGGCAATGCCTTCGCTGATCATATTCGTGAAGCCGGAGCAGTCGTTGCGGTTGTCAACGAAAATGTTCGCACCCTTTGCCGCACGGACGCTGGAGTTCGCGAAGACGCGGCGCATACCGTCGGCAACGGTGATGTACTCGGACGCCATGCCGTTGTAGTTGCCTTCGAGTGCGATCTGGGACATTGCGTTCGGGCCGATGACGGCGATCTTGTGAGCCTTTTCCGCGTCGAGCGGGAGAAATCCGTCGTTCTTCAGGAGGACCATGCATTCTTCCGCCGCACGGAGGTTGAGGTCGCGGTGTTCATCGCAGTCGAGTTTGTCGAACGGGATATCGGAATACGGACGGTTTTCTTCGAATTCGCCGAGGAGGTAACGGATCGTGTATACCTTGACCGCCGCTTCGGTAAGGTCGTCTTCGGTGATGAGGTCCTGTTCGTACGCTTCCATGAGGTGTGTGTACGCGTCGCCGCAGTTGAGATTGCATCCCGCCTTGAGTGCGAGTGCCGCCGCTTCTTCCATGGTGTCGGTGTAATGATGGAACTTGCAGATGTCATAAATCGCGCCGCAGTCGGAAACGAAGTAGCCGTCGAAGTTCCACTGACCGAGAAGGATATCGCCGATCAGTTCGCTGTGACCGCAGCAGGGCTGTCCGTTGGTGCGGTTGTACGCGCCCATAACACCCGCAACGCCGCCTTCCTTGACGCACCATTCGAACGCGGGGAGGTAGGTTTCCCAGAGGTCATGGGCGTTTGTGACGGAGTTGAAGCTGTGGCGTCCGGCTTCGGGACCGGAGTGAACGGCGAAATGCTTCGCGCAGGCAGCGGACTTGAGAAATTCGCCGTCGCCCTGGAGTCCCTTGATGTAGGGAACGGCGAGAGATGCGGTGAGGAACGGGTCTTCCCCGAAGGTTTCCTGACCGCGGCCCCAGCGCGGGTCACGGAAGATGTTGATGTTCGGGGTCCAGTAGGTCAGACCCTTGTAGATGTCGAAATCGTTGTATTCGACGCTGTTGTTGTACTTGGCGCGGGCTTCCGTGGACACGGCTTCACCGACTTCGCCGATGAGGTCGGGGTTGAACGTGGACGCGAGACCGATGGCGTGCGGGAAGACGGTTGCCATGCCGGAACGTGCGACGCCGTGGGAGGCTTCGTTCCACCAGTTGTAGTCGTGGATGCCGAGACGTTCGATGGCGGGGGAGTTATAGAGGAGCTGGGACGCCTTTTCCTCGACGGTCATCTGATCGACGAGGGCACGGGCAAGCTCTCTGGCTTTTTCTTTGGTCATGATGGGGTTCTCCTTCACGTAATTTCTGGTATTATCTTATCATGAAGGACGGATTTTGTCAAGGAGGGAGATCACGGTTCGTCCGCGAAGCACTCCGCCGTCATGCGCACGCCGAGACGGAAGCCCGCGAGGAAGGAATAGCGGTCGTCGATCTTCTTCCGTTCGCGGAAGAAGCGTTCGATCCGGAAATACTGCTGTTTCTGTTCGTCAGTAAGTCCGGCGAGAAGTTTGTTACGGTTTTTATTGAGGAGGCGGGTGATTTCGTTTTGTTCGATATAATAGGAAGAGGGGCGGTCGGATGCGCTGATGTTGCCGTTGTAGAATTCGTCGAGTATTTTCATGGGTTTCTCCTGTAGATAATGCCTCTACTTAGAGACATTTTTATTATATTATACGAAAATTATACTATAATGTCAATATAAAATGCTATAAATTTACGGAGAAAATCAAAACATGGGATATCATTACCGCAGACTGCGCGACTTACGGGAAGATCATGATCTGACTCAACTTCAGGTTGCACAGTATCTTCAGGCAGGACGAACACAATACATCCGATATGAAAGCGGACAATGTGAAATTCCAGTACATTCATTAATCCGCCTTGCGGTTCTCTACAAGACCTCGACCGACTACCTCCTTGGTTTAACGGATAATCCGAAACCTTATGACAAAATTTTATAACCCAACGTCAAAACAGGTGCATTTTACTGCACCTGTTTTTCTTCGACACGATTCCATTCCTCAAGCGTCCACGTCCCGTTTTCAAAGGCAAAAACCGACACGCCGCCGTTGGAACAGGGATAATCGGCCTTATTCTGTATACTGCCCATGACCAGATCAAGCATACAGTGGATACTTCCGCCGTGGGAGAACGCGGCAACAGTTTCCCATCCGCCGTTCTGCACAATCGTCAGAAACTCCCGCACACGCTCCATGTGCATGGCAAGATTCTCCCCGCCGTACGGACAGAAATTCCGCGCTTTCCGCCGTTCGTTATACTCATCGCCCCATATCCGCTGACATTCCGCGACCTCCATCCCGGTGAGCGACCCGACATTGGTCTCCCGGATAAGCGGCGTGTACTCCACCTCCGTCCCCGGCAGTGCCAGCGCGCACGTCTGCCTTGCCCGCTTCGTATCACTCGAAAAAACCTTATCAAAAACCACTCCGGCAAGCAGTTCCCCCGCATGCCGCGCATCATCCATCCCCTTCTCCGTGAGCGAACACTCCGCCCATCCGGAATGCCGTCTCGCCACATTATCCTCACTCTGTCCATGCCGGATCACGTACAGTTTCATCGTTCTTTCTCCTTTTCTGGTGTTTTTCTTTTATTATATTACAGAGGTGGGGGGATTGCAAGGGGCTTGGGGGAGGGGAGACGGTCGCTTTTTGAAAAAAGCTCCGCAAAAACTTTCAATCTGTGTAGCCGGCTTGTGGGGTTGATATGATATAGAAGGGGAAAAAAGGAGGAATTTTCGGTGGAGTACGGCTGAAATTTGTTAGACCGATAGCCATATAGTCATAAAAATCATCAGGAATAGTGGAGCGACTTCACGGGGCTTCGCTCCCCGTTCAGCACAGACAACTTCCGTCTCCATGATATCGTGCGACGCGTTACAATTC
>JBGVOJ010000151.1:0-2480 GCA_045126415.1 Eubacteriales bacterium
ACTGCTACCGCTACTCCTCCCGCGTGGTAAAGAACGTCAAGATCGCTCCTTCCCCGCTGTGGCTCCGCATGAAGCTGCGTTCCTCCGGCGTACGTCCGATCAACAACATCGTTGACATCACCAACTACGTCATGCTCGAATACGGTCAGCCGATGCACGCATTCGACTACCGCTGTCTCGACGGTGCGTCCATCAACGTCCGCAAGGCGGAAGACGGCGAAAAGTTCATCTCCCTCGACAGCATCCCGCACGATCTCGATTCCACCATGCTCGTCATCGCCGACAGCAAGAAGGCTGTTGCACTCGCAGGCGTTATGGGCGGCGAAAACAGCGAAATCACCGACGAAACCGCGACCGTTGTCTTTGAATCCGCGACCTTCCATCCGGGCAATGTCCGCGTGACCGCGAAGAAGCTCGGCATGAGAACCGAATCCTCCGCACGTTTCGAAAAGGGTCTCGACTGCGAAAACACCATGCCCGCGCTCGACCGTGCGTGCGAACTCGTCGAACTCCTCGGCGCAGGTGAAGTTGTAAACGGTACCATCGACGTTTACCCGACCAAAAAGGAAAAGGCAATCCTCCCGCTCGATGCGGAGGTAATCAACAACTTCCTCGGCGTATCCCTCACGCAGGAATACATGGCGGAAACCCTCCGCAAGCTCGACTTCGAAGTTTCCGACGACATGAAGACCGTAACGGTTCCCTTCTTCCGCGATGACGTACGCTGCATGAACGACCTCGCCGAAGAAATCATCCGTATGTTCGGCTACAACGAAATCCAGTCCACGCTGTCCAATTCCGCAAGCCCGACCGTCGGTGCAAGAACCGAACGTCAGAGCTTTGACGTACGTCTCCACGATATGCTCGTCGGCATGGGCTTCAACGAAATCGAAACCTTCTCCTTCGTTTCCCCGTCCTACTACGACAAGATCCGTCTTGCCGCTGACGACAGCCGCCGCAAGTGCGTAGTGATCTCCAACCCGCTCGGCGAAGATACTTCCGTTATGCGTACGACCGCTCTGCCGTCCATGCTGAAGGTTCTCGCGGACAACTACAGCGTAAAGAACCGCGATATGCTTCTGTTCGAAAACGCAAAGGTATATCTGCCCACATCCGAAAACGAACTTCCGGACGAACCGTCCCGTCTGACCCTCGGTTTCACCTCCGCAGATGACAAGGTTGGCTTCTACCGCATGAAGGGTTATGTGGAAGCAATCCTCGCAATCGCAGGCATTGCAAACGCGACCTTCAAATCCTGCAAGACCGAACCGGCGTTCCATCCGGGCAGATGCGCGGAAATCTTCGTTGGGGAAACCAGCCTCGGCGTATTCGGCGAAGCACATCCGGAAACTGCAGACAACTACGGCATCGGCTGCAAGGTTTACATCGCAGAACTCGCCCTCGACGCAATCTACGATGCACGCCGCACCGAAATCCGCTACACTGCGATCCCGAAGCATCCCGCAATCGAACGTGACTTCTCCTTCGTCTGCGACGAAACCGTGGAAGCAGGCTCCGTTGCCGCTGTCATCAAGGCTGCCAACAAGCTCGTTGCAAATGTTGAACTGTTCGACATCTACCGCGGTCCGCAGATCGGCGAAGGCAAGAAGAGTATGTCCTACGCCGTCATGCTCCGCGGCGAAGACAAGACCCTGACCGACACCGAAGCCGACGAAGCCGTTGCAGCAATCCTCGGCGCCCTCGAAAAGGAACTCGGAGTTAAATTAAGATAAACTTTTCTTGGGGAAGGAACTTTTTGAAAAAAGTTCCTTCCCCAAACCCCATCCTCAAAAACTTTCAAACAAATGAATTGACAAAGTTTGTGCGAATTTATAGAAAGGAAGTTTGGAGTATGCTGACTTATCCTATGACCATTGCGGGTGTGGATCGTGCTCTGCCGATCTGTCCGCTGAACGATAATCTGGCAATCGGTGCGTTCGTTATTTTCGGGGATCCGGAACTGACGACCGCGGCGGCGGACGCTCTGCTGAAGCTCGCGCCGGAGTATGATTACATCATCACGGCGGAAGCAAAGGGAATTCCGCTGGCACATGAAATGGCGAGACTTGCCGGAAATCAGAAGTATTTTGTCGCGCGCAAAAAGGCAAAGGCGTACATGAGCGGCGTGTTTGAAGTGAAGGTTCAGTCCATCACGACGGCGGGCGAACAGAGCCTGTTCCTCGACAAGACCGACGCGGAACTCATGAACGGCGCGAAAATTCTCATCGTCGATGACGTTATCTCCACCGGGGAATCCCTTGCCGCTGTGGAAAAACTCGTTGAAGCGGCCGGCGGCAATATCGTCGGACGGATGGCGATCCTTGCCGAAGGCGACGCGCAGGTACGCGACGACCTCATCTACCTCGAAAAACTGCCTCTGTTCCATCCGGACGGAACGGTAATCGAAGGTACCATTCACTGATTTTTTCGGATCGGGGATACTTCCCACGCAAAGCGTGTGCGGAGTTTCCCCGATTTTG
>JBGVOJ010000152.1:0-2902 GCA_045126415.1 Eubacteriales bacterium
TGAAGCAAAGGTCTACGCCGACAACTACGGCGAAACATTCGCGGAGGAACGGCATTTCCTCGATTTTTGCAAATGGTCATCATGGATGACCATTTGCGCCAACCGCAGCAATGGGGCATGGTGGCAGAAAGAAACCACACAGGACATTCAGTTCCGTGCCATGGATGACGGTTCGGCGGAAACGCAGGAAATCATCGACGAGTACGAACAGAACGGTCTGAAGGACGTCATGGATGACACATTTGAAAACACCCGTCTCCTTCTGCAGGCGCAGGACAAGTGTTATCCGGTGAGAAACTGTGCGATCAAGACGATTCTTGACCGTGCCAGAATCTCCGGGAACGCTCTGAGCAAGGTAGAAAAGCCGGTGCTTGCGAAGATCCTCAATTACTGTCTGGGTGTCACAAACGGCAGCGCACTGCTCCGGTTCAGCGAAGGGAAAATCTCCGCTGTCCACGGCGGTGATGCTTCGGAATATGCGATTCTGGAAATGCCGGAACTCTTCGGAGCCATGGCGGAATATCTGGAATCCACGTTCCCCGGCTGCTGTTTCGCAGGTGCGGCATACGATCATTCCATCGCTACGGCGGTGTGGGAGATCGAGCAGGATTCCCTGATCCAGGACCTATAAGGAAGCACTGGAAGCCCATGATATCCCGTATTCCGATCTGAAGCCCGCATTGCGGCTGACTACATCGGATGTGGGTGTCAGCGGTGCCAACATCTATCCGACGCTGCTGTCCGGTGGGGATGAGAAAATCATCACCCTCGGCAGTCCTCTGAAGCTGGAGCATAAGGCTGGTGCAACACTGGACAAATTCAAGTCCAATCTGCCTATGATCTATGCCCAGTATACAGTCGCCATCGGCAATCTCATGAATCTTCTGAAGATAGAGATCGACCATCCGGTGAACTGTCTGCTGGGTGTCTGCAAACGGATCGGGGTTGGAAAGAAGCTGGCATTCCGTGCGGCAGAACTTTTTGAAGCGCCGAACGGTGATACTCCCTGCACGGCGCATGATGTATACTACGGTATTTCCGAAGTGATCTTCATGCTCCATGTGCGAATCATGACGCAAGCGTCATGGGTGCATCCGGTTCAAAGATTGCCGCACCAACGGAGTTGGTGCCATGGAAGAAAACGTTGCCAGAGCTTTTACCGTGCGATGGAAGGATTACGACATCCCCGGAGAAGCGAAGTGGTAACAGAATGAAAACGGAATATGAGGAAGGCTTTTTGTCAGGAATGAAACCGACAGAAAGCCTTTTTTCTGTTTCCGGAAAGAAAGGAACAATCATGCCTACAACGATGAACAACTATTCCCCGGTTATCATAGCGGATACCTCGGATATGGATGAAGCCACATGGCACACCTACCGCAGACAGGGTCTGGGCGGAAGCGACATTGCGGCAGTCTATGGACAGTCTCCGTTCTGTACCGCCAGAGACCTGTACTATGTCAAACTGGGTGTAAAACCGGAAATCGAGGAGGAAGAGAACTGGGTGGCAAAGAAATACGGACACCTGCTGGAAGACCTTGTTGCGGAGATTTTCTCCCGCAAGACCGGGTATCGGGTGTACAAGAAATCCTATCTCTACGCCCATCCGGACTACCCGTTCATGCAGGCCAATGTGGACTATTTTGTGGAGCTTCCCGACGGAAGTGAAGCGGTTCTGGAATGCAAAACCTGCAATTACAACTGCCGGGACAAGTGGGATAACGACGCCGTGCCGTTCAATTACGAACTGCAGGTGCGCCACTATATGGCCGTCACGAATCTGCAGTGTGCTTTTGTCGCCTGCCTGTACGGGAATAATGACAATGAATTTGTATACCGTATGGTGGAACGCGATCCGGATTTCGAAGCGGACATGATCGAACAGGAGAAATACTTCTGGTTTGAGAATGTCAAAGCCGGTGTGGAGCCGCCTTATACGGAATCCGGTGAACTGGTTCTGGCCAGTATCCGGAAGTACAAGGGAAAAGCCGATCCGTCCGCTGCTGCCGTCAAACTGGATCCGACCTTCGCGGCGATTCTGGAACGGTATCAGTTGATACGGGAAGACAAGCTGAAGCTGGAACGGGAAGCGGAAAAGCTGGATAAGGAGCTGAAAACAGTCATAGTTCCTGTAATCGATAAACTGGGACGGGCCTGTATCGGTTCCTGTGTGAAAGATGGTGTGGAATATATGATTACCTATAAGCCAACCTACCGTACCGGCATATCCGGCGATAACCTGACCCGGCTGGAAGCACAGCACAAAAATATTTTTGACGAATTTGCGACAAAAACGGAGAGTCGTCGGGTATTTATTAAGCAAAGGAGTGTTTAAGGATGGTATGCACACTTGAAAGGGTGATCTACGAAGACCGCAGTGCCGGATTCATGATCGCCTCGTTCAAAACAAAGGATGAAGCAGTCCCCAGTGATGCTCGAAGTACCTTCACACGGGGTGATAAGATGATCCGCTTTACCGCAGTCGGGTATCGTCTTCCCACCACCGGAGCCATTGATGTGGATCTGGACGGACACTGGGAGAAGAACAAATACGGACTGCAGCTTGCGGTGGATCGCTGCGTGGAGATCATTCCTAAGACAAAAGACGGGATTACCGCCTATCTTTCTTCCGGACTGATCAAAGGCATTGGCACCAAAACGGCAAAATTGATTGTGAATGCCTTCGGTGTGAAGACACTGGAGGTCATCGAGAAAGAACCGCAGAAACTGCTCACAGTGAAAGGAATCACGGAAAAGAAGCTGAAAAGCATCACCGATTCCTACACCCAGAGCAAAAGTATCCGGGATATTGTTTCCTACCTGTCGCCCTACGGTGTGACGGTGAAAAAATGTGTCCGGATACAGGAGGAATTCGGCGCACAGACCATGGATATTCTGAAGA
>JBGVOJ010000153.1:0-1533 GCA_045126415.1 Eubacteriales bacterium
AAGTAAATATCAAACATAAAACGGAGAATCACCATGGATTATATGACAACCAAACGGGAATGCAAATACGCCGGAAAATGCGGCGCGTGCCAGACCCTCAACCTGACCTACGAACGCGAACTTTCGATGAAAATGAAGAAGGAAATCACCCTGCTCGGCAGATTCGGACACGTCGAGGAAATTCTTGCAATGGAACATCCCCTGCGTTACCGGAACAAGGTACAGTATCTGTTCCGCTGGGACCGCGGACGCGTTCACTACGGACTGTACCGTTCGTCGGACGGAGGACTTGTCCACGTGGACGACTGCATGATGGAGGACAAGGAAGCGGCAGCGGTCTGCCATACCGTCCGCCGGATGATTGACAAATACAAAATCTCAGTTTTCGACGGACGAAAAGGTCTTCTGCGGCACGTCATGGCACGTCGTGCGCGTTCGACGGGAGAAATTGTGTGCGCGATTGTGACGTCGCCGGGAGCGTTTCCGAACGCGGAAGAATTCGCGGCGGATCTGGCGAAGCGTTGTCCGGGCCTCCGGAGCGTGTCGCGGATCATCAACGACACGGACATTCCTCTGTGGATGAACGGCGAGGAGACGGTACTGTACGGCGACGGATATATCGTGGACGAGCTGTGCGGCTGTCCGTTCAAAATTTCGGCGAAGTCGTTTTACCAGATCAATCCCGCGGCGACGGAGGTTCTCTACCGAACGGCGGTGGAATTTGCGGGAATCCGGGAATCGGATGAAATTCTGGACGCGTACTGCGGCATCGGGACAATCGGGATCATCGCGGCAAAGGAAGGCTGCCGTTCGCTGGTTGGGTTTGATGTAAACGCGGATGCGGTACGGGATGCGGAGGAAAATGCGAAGTGGAACGGACTGACGAACGCACGGTATCTCCGCGGGGATGACGCAGCGGTGGTACGGGAGCTTGGGGAACGGAAGTGGAACGTAATTTTTGCGGATCCGCCGCGGGCGGGATGTGACCGGAAGTTCCTGGATTTTGTGGTAAAGGCGGCGCCGGAGAAGTTTGTGTATGTGTCGTGCAATCCGGAGACACTGGCGCGGGATATGGGATATATGCGGAAAATGGGATATCGTGCGGAACGAATTCAGCCGGTGGATATGTTTCCGAGGACAGGACACGTCGAGACGGTTGTCTTGCTTTCCAAGGGTGAGATCGACTCGAAAAAGGTTCGGGTTGAGTTCTCTTTGGAAGATATGGATATGTCTGATTTTCAAGATAAGGCAACCTACACACAGATTAAAGACTATGTGTTGGAGCATACCGGGCTAAAGGTATCTAACCTGTATATTTCACAGATTAAGAGAAAGTGCGGGTTGGAAGTCGGTAAAAACTACAACTTGGCTAAATCCGAGGATTCCAGACAGCCCCAGTGTCCGCCTGAAAAAGAGAACGCAATCCGAGAAGCAATGAAATATTTTGGGATGATTTAATCCCGTATTTTGGAGGTTCTTATGGATAAGGTGATTTCTTGTGAGTTCAATATGGATACCGCCTGTGTGGAGCTT
>JBGVOJ010000154.1:0-1066 GCA_045126415.1 Eubacteriales bacterium
TAATATCTTCACTTCGGTTGCCAACGATGCCCATACCGGGCTGGCTGTGGATCGTAATATCGGTAAGACGGATGTTCTTCGCGTTTTCGATGAGAATCCCCGGACGGGAGTGGTATGTATGGACGGTGTAATACAGTACACCATCGTGGACTGCATCCGCATCGTATAGTTTCATGCGGATGTGGTACGCGTCGACAAAGTTACACGATGCCATACCGGGATAGATATTGCGTTCCGTTTCCGGATCATAGAAAATGTGACGGAGGCGGATCGGCGTCTTTTCGGTAATCGGGCAGTCTTCGTCAAATTCGATGACACATTCGCGCTTCCCTTCCGCATCGGCGGGCTGAAGGTTTGTGACCGTTCCGCGGCTGTACGGCTTGCGGTGGTGATCGATGGTGAGACCGCGAAGTTCGATATCGGAACAGTTGACGAGGGACACGGGTTCCATGAAGCCTTCGATCATGAGAACGGCGCCGTCCGCGATCACGCGGGTACCCTTCTGGCCATCAAAGGAGATCCCGCGAGTATATATATACTTCGGATTGAACATGATCCGCTGAGGATTGCTGCCCCATTCGCCGGTCATGACAGAGTGCATCGCGTTTTTTGCAAGGTCACTGGTGATATGGTACGTTCCCGGTGGGACGATGAGCGTGGTGCCGGGATTCGCACGGAGATATTCCATCGCCGCAGCAAAGGTTTCAATGTCGCTTGCCGCGGTGAATTCGGCTAAATTTACAATTTTCTCGGACATTTATCGTTCCTCCACGATGAGTTTTCCGTCTTTGATGTAAGCGTATTCGCCGTTTTCGTACAGGGTGACATTTTCGCCGATCTGTTCGGTGATCGCCGCCGGTGCAATGAACTTGTCGATGCGGCCGATCGCGGCGAAATTGTCAACATACGGAACGAAGATGAACAGACGGAAATCGTCGATGTTTTCAAGCTGGAATTCGATGGATTCATCGGCAGAAATAATCTTGTATTCGCCGTTGAAGTATTCATATACGGCAAAACGATCGCCGGAAAGTCCGGGAATGTCGGACGGCGTAACGGTTCCGGT
>JBGVOJ010000155.1:0-7248 GCA_045126415.1 Eubacteriales bacterium
GCATCGTATGCGGAGGTACTGGAAAATGTTTCGTCGAGCAGGAGAAGAGTGTCCCGACCGACTTCCGCAAGACTTTTCTGAAGCCGCTGGGATTCGTTGGCGAGACGACTTTCCGTACTTCCCTTTGTGGTTTCGATAAAGTGGGTGACGATTTTTTCGTACGGCTTCATGCGGACCGTTCCTGCAGCACAGACAGGCAGACCGAGCTGGAAGGTAAGCTGCACCGTCCCGATCGCGGTGATATAAACGCTTTTACCGCCGCTGTTCGGACCGGTCAGAATGTAGATCTTTTCGTTCTCCGTGAAGTTCAGTGCGCTGGGAACGATGTTCTGAATCCTGCATTTGTCGGCAAGAAGCGGATTGTACAGATTGTCTACGGCAGTTTCCGGCGCGATTTCCGGAAAAACGGGACGGAACCCTTGTTCTTTCTGTTTCCGGATCATCGTTACGGCATCGATAAGGAAGCGGAAATCTTCCCGTATGGCGGCAAGCGCACGCATCGTACTCTGCGCGGACTGGAAAATCTGCCGGCGGAGCGTTTTCAGTGCACTGCGGTACAGAACATTCATAGCGTTGTAGAATTCTGTATTGAGGACAAGCCGGCTGCTCTGGAGCATGCTTTTCACTTCACGTATGCCGACAACGGTGAGACATTCGAAATTTTCTCCCGGCTGTTCCTCACGCATGACTTTGTCCAGACGGGTTCCGCAGACATAAGGATGGTTGTTGATTGAGACAATCCCGACTTCGGTGATATTAAGCTGGGCATCCAGATTGACACCGAGCGTGAGCGAACGGATGGAGCGGAGGTTGTTGTCAAGATCATGCAGCCAGCTGCAGAGATCGCGGTAATCATCGGATTCCTTCAGTTTGCGGATGCTGCCAAAGAAGTCAAGCAGACGTTCGGAGGACAGTTTTCCGGCAGTGGAATATGCGGCATCCATTGCGTCTACAGTGTCGGTGAAAGCAAGCAGTTCCACGAGAGCATACAGGAGATTTTCAGCAGAATCGGTTTCGTTCTGTCCGAGGCTGCGGAGAAGTTCCGCGAGATCATCCATGTGTGCGCAGGCTTCGGTAAACGACCGGTAAAACGTGTCATCGGAGAGAAAATCGCGGAAAATCTGCTGTCTCGCGGCAATTTCCTCGGGAGATGACGTGAAATGGAACTCGCAGTCGGTCAGTGGATAATGCAGAGAATTCAGAATTTCGCGGGAGACGACCGGACGGTTGTTCTGAAAAATATCATTGAAATGTACAGGGATCATTCGCAGTTTTTTCCTTTCTATAACAGTATGTTGCCTATCCAGTGCCAGAACAGAATATTGATGCCGATGCAAAGGAGGAACCACAGGACGAGCAGACGATTCAGTTTTTTCGCTGAGATGTTCATGGATGCACAGAATTTACAGTAGTTGTTCCACTTCAGAAACGAATACAGGAACAGCGGCGGCGTGGCGATCGTCAGGACGGAATGACAGCAGAGAATGCAGACGAAAAAGATCATCAGCGTGCGGATGCCGCGTTTGACGACGTAGTCTCTCGGCATACACATGTAATAACGTGTATCGTTGAAGGATGCGTCGATCTCCGCTTGTGCTTCCTGTACGGATTCCTTCCAGGAACGGGAATGACTTTTGGCATAGGTATCGGCGGCATCTTCCAGATGTCCATTTTTGTTGCTTTCCGTGAGTGCATAAGAATCCTTCGCGGTGTAGGTATCTTTTTTTTCGTAATTCATAAAATACCTCCTTTCCTGTCAGCGGATGCCGTAATTATTATACCACGAGGCTTCTGCGGAAACAACCGCATAAAACAGTAAGCTGCAGAGGATAATCTGCAGCTTACTGAAATTATATAGGATGGAGGCGGGATTGTCAATCACGTCATGCGTGAGTTGAATTTCACACCAGGGAGGAACCTTCCCATTCTCTCGGTGCGGGAATGCCCATGATATCCGCGATTGTCGGAGCGATATCAAGAATGCTCACACCGTGCAGTTCTTCACCCGCACGGAACGCCGGTCCGTGGAAGATCATCGGAATGATCATGTCTTCGGGCAGGTCAGAACCGTGTCCGCGTCCGTGACCGCCGTGGTCTGCGGTGACAATGACGGTGTACTCACCGTTGGTTTCCTCGATCACACGCTTGACGTTGTCAATGGCACACCGGATGTAATCAAGATACGTTTCTGTCATCCAGCCGCTGTCGTGACCGCCCTTTTCGTCGGTTTCCACCATGTACAGAAAGACGAAATCGGGCTTCGCCAGCTTGATGTAATCGAGCGCACGATCAGTCAGCAGACCGTCCGTGTGTTCGAACGAATATGCCTGAATGAATTCCGCAGCCACAAGGGAGCCTACTCTCTGGATATCACGGAGCGGTTCCCAGCCGTAGTACATCGTGCAGCGTTTGCCCATCCGGCTGAGGAGTTCGAACAGACCCGTCACCGGATGTACCGGCTTCACGTAATCGTTGGACATGGTGCTGTGGCGTTCCGGCGGAACACTGTGGAACATCGAAAGATGGCAGGGAAGTGTGATGGATGGGAAGACCGTCTGTGCATCAAAGGTGTAGGAAGAAGTCTTTTTCAGTTCCTCCAGATACGGATTGCCGCAGGACTGCAGTCCGTCGGGACGCATCCCGTCGATCGAAATCAGAATAACCTTGCTGTTTTCCATGAATAGTCCTCTTCTTTCCGGAATTTACCGTACCTTCCGGCACAGTGTTTCTTCAATTTTTACGATTTCCGCTTCGTCTCCACGCACCGCAATCGGATTCGGCAGAAATGCGTCCATGCGGATCAGTACATCCGCCGCACCTTCATTCAGCTCAAGATACAGTACATCTTCCGGATCGACTTCGTCCATGAGATCGTACAGATCGTCTTCGCTGCCCGCGTCAACCGCCGTATAGTCCGCATCGGGATCAGCAATTCCCCATGCGCGGGAAGTGGAAACATAAAGTCCTTCTTCCGCCGCTTCCACGCCGGCAAACCGTTCCGTCACGGCAGAACGTGCCGCTGCAGCGATGGCTTTGATGTGCGCAGGTGTCGTGCCGCAGCATCCGCCGAAAATACCGACGCCGAGTCCGGTCAGATGTTCGACCGCATTCGCCATATCGTCGGGAGACAGCGGGAAGTGCGTACCGGTTTCGTCCGTGATCGGCATACCGGCATTCGGCTTGGCAATCAGCGGAATTCCGAATTTTTTCGCAATCGGAGCCGCCGGAGCCAGCGCACGTGCGATAACATCCGGCCCGATGCTGCAGTTGCATCCGAATGCCTGAATATCATACGGAAGCATGGTCAGCAGAGTAGCATCCAGCGAGTCGCCGTTCATGGTACGTCCGCTTTCGCTCACGGTCAGCGAGACAAAAACGGGAATATCCTCCGACAGACTGCGCACCGCGCGGACGGCAAGACGTGCTTCCGCCGCCGAAATCATCGTTTCAATAAAGAAAAAGTCAACGCCGCAGTCGAGAAGAATCGCCGCCTGTTCACGGTAGATTTCATAAACCGTCTCCGGATCGGTGTCGCCGTACGGCTTCAGCAGAAGTCCGGTCGGGGACATATCGCCGCCCACTTTCCGATTGCCCGCATTGTCCTTTGCGATCTTGAACAGCGCACGACAGACAGGTCCCGCTTCTTCCGCCGTATAGCCGTGACGTGTGAGCGTCGGACGGTTGGCACCGAAGGTAGGTGCGAGTACCGCGTCGGAGCCTGCGGCGATGTACTCGCTCTGCAGGGAAGTCAGCGCATCGGGATGTTCCAGAATAAACCGCTCCGTGCAGTCGTTCGGACCCATACCGCGCTTGGAAAGTTCCGTCCCGGTCGCGCCGTCCAGAACAAACGGCAGCGGGAACGGGAAGTTTGTATATAATTTTTCTGTCATAATCAAAAATCTCCTTCTGAATTCATGGCTTTTATAGTACCATATTTTTGTCCGTTTTGCAAGAGTATCCACAGGAATTTTATCGATTCCCTTGACAGTTCCGTCAAATTATGCAATAATAAAACTGAAATCAAACGAATAATAGAAGGAGAAACCTCATGTCTGTACAAGGGAACAATCCTCTGACAAAACTCGATTACCCGGATGTCGACGTGATCCGGGTGGACGATACCTACTACATGGTCAGCACGACCATGTACTTCATGCCGGGCTGTGAGATCCTGCGTTCGTACGACCTTGCACACTGGGAACACGCCGCCTACGTCTACGATACCCTCGACGGTACGGAAAGACAGCGGCTCGAAGGAGATCAGAACATCTATGGCTGCGGCATGTGGGCGGCGAGCCTGCGGTACCATAAAGGGACGTTCTATGTCTGTTTCGTGGCAAACGATACCCACAAAACCTACCTGTATACCTCCGCTTCCGTCGACGGTCCGTGGGAAAAGCGCACAATCGAAGGTTTCTACCACGACTGTTCGCTCTTTTTTGACGATGACGACCGGGTGTATATCGTCTACGGCGGCCGTATTATCCGCATCACGGAACTGAAGCCCGACCTCAGCGGTCCTCTCGAAGGCGGTCTTGAGCGGATCGCGGTGGTCGAACCGGGAAAACACAACCTCGGTTACGAAGGTTCGCATTTCTATAAAATTAACGGAAGATATTACCTCTTCCTGATCCATTCGCTCGAAGACCGATGGATGCGTACGGAAGCCTGCTATGTTGCGGATTCCCTCGACGGCGAGTTCACCGGCGGCGATGTGCTGGTCGACGACATGGGTTACTGCGGACAGGGTGTGGCACAGGGCGGCATCGTCGATACACCGGATGGAAACTGGTACGCGATCCTGTTTCAGGATTCCGGTGCGGTCGGACGGATTCCCGTTCTGGTGCCTGTCACATGGGAAAACGATTATCCCGTGTTCGGCATCGACGGAAAAGTCCCGCACACATTCACTACGGGATCCACAAGACCGGAACACGCATACGAACCGCTGGTCGGAAGCGACGATTTCCGGACAATTTCCGCAGACAAACGCCTGTACGGCAGTTTCGGCTTCCGCAGTGCATGGCAGTTCAACCACGAACCGGAGCTTTCCCTTGTACAGCATGACACGGAAAACGGCGTTGTCCGCATCACGACGAACAAGCTCTGCGGCGACGTGACACAGGCGAGAAACACGCTGACCCAGCGGATGATCTACCCCGGCTGCACCGGCGAAATCACCGTGGACGTGAGCTGCCTGAACGAAGGCGATTACGCAGGAATCTGCGCACTCCAGAGCAGTTACGGACTGATCGCTGTTACAAAACGTGACGGACAGACGTATCTGGTGATGGAACGTGCGGAATTCGACCGCGCGAATGTCCGCAAGGTGACGGAAGAGGCTGCCGTTCAAGTGACGGGAGACACATTCCGTCTGCGGGTAACAGCGGAATTCATCGAAATGAAAGACGAAGTTTCCTTCGCGTACCTTGACGGAACGGAATGGAAACCGCTCGGACCGGTGCATAAGATGCGGTATCGTCTCGACCATTTCACCGGCTACCGTTTCGGGCTGTTCGTATATTCGACCCGTGAGACCGGCGGCAGCGCGGGGTTCAGCGATTTTGTTTATACAGTAACACAAAAATAATATCCACAACATAAACAGAAAAGGAGCGGACATTATGACGAAAGCAATCAATAAAGAGTATTTTGCTCATGCAAGAGTGGGTCTGTTCACCCACTACACCTATCCCACCTACGCGGAAGGAAAGGGCAACAATTACGGCGGAACGGTGTATTCCGGTGACGATCTCCGCACGGCGTCTTCGGTCGAAGAAGCTGCCGCGCTTTTTGACGGAGACAAATTCGCCGAAGCGGCGCACGATCTCGGCGCGGAATATGTCGTATTCACTGCGGCGCACGCAGGTTTCAATCTCCTGTTCCCCTCGAAAACCATGCAGGAAACCGGATGCACGCACAAATGCGCGGAAAAATCCGACGTTATTCAGAAACTGCTGGACGGTCTCGGAAAATACGGTATTCCGCTGGTGCTTTATCTCCCGCCGAACGATGAACACGACATTGTCGACGAAGACCTCAAAAAGATGGGCTGGTATCAGAACACGCCCGCACGGATGGAATTCCTCAAGCGGCTGATCCGGGAAATCTATGACCGCTACGGAAACGGGATTGTCGGATTCTGGTTCGACCAGTGCGGTCCCGAACGGAGCGTCTGCGACTATGTCCGTGAATGCAATCCCGACGCAGTCGTTTTCATCAACACGGGCGTGACGGCGAACACGAAGCTGCATCCCAATTCCGACTTTATCGTCTCGGAATATTACGGCTCCATCGAAGGCTGCGACAGCGACACGTTACCCGTCCACTATTCGCAGGTGAACCGTCAGATCGGCAACTGGTACGCCGTCGGCGGCAAGGCGCCGACCGATGCGCGGAATCTGTACCGCTATACTGTCCGCACGATTGCTGTAGAAGGACAGTACAACTGCGGCATCGCGTGGTCCTGCGGTCCGTACCTGAATCAGACATGGGAGGACGGTGTGCGCGACCTGCTGACCGCGCTCGGCGATCTTCTCCGTGCGCACGAAGGAATTTACGGTACGGTTCCCGGACGCTCGTATGTCGAAGCTCCGAATGCGCTTCTTGAAAAAGATATGTGGGGCGTATCCACGGAAACTCCGGACGGCAGTATCGTTTATCTGCATGTGCTGAACCGTCCCGCCGATGGAATTCTCCGGCTCCCTGAAGCTGCGGACGGAAAAATCTTCCGCGAAGCATGGTACGGCAGCAATAAACTGGTTCTCGCCAGAACGGAAACCGGCTATACTGTGGAACTGCCGGAAGAAGACGACGGCATCGACACGGTCATCCGTCTGACGGTATAGGGAGAACATCATGAACGAAACAAAAACCATCATGAAGCCGGTTGTATTCCGGTGAGGAGGTCAGCATGGCAGGTTATTTATTCGTACATTAGATCTCGGAACGGAAGATTTCCGCATTCTCGAACCCGATCAGTATAGCCTCGGCAGACTGAAGAAACGTCACGGCGGTATTCTGCGGATCACGGATGAGGAATACGAACGTATGCTGATGCATTACGTGAAATAAGACAAAAAGCTGTATGATTCAAAAGAATCTTACAGCTTTTCTGCGTTCAGATCGGATTTTTCTGTTCGTAATACAGTTTGTTCCAGTTGACAAACGCATCTTCCATATAACAAAGATCGCGTTGTCCCGAACCGGTCAGTGTGAGCGAATTCCGTCCGTCGTTCCTGGGATCGG
>JBGVOJ010000156.1:0-2462 GCA_045126415.1 Eubacteriales bacterium
CAACGGTTTGGTGTGGTTATTTTAGCACGTTCTGCGCCGCTTGTCAAGAGCGGATGCAAAAATTTTTGCGGATTTTCTGTTTTTATTCAGCAAGGGATTCCTGCTCGTCCGTGGTCGGACCGCTGATCTTCAGAACATCGCCTTCAAACCATGCCTTGTCAATGCAGGTTGTGCGCGGATGGACTTCCGTCATGGTGCGGTGACGGTGGTAGACGCAGATCATCTGGGTGCCGTCCTTCGAATATGTGAAGCTGTGGTGCCCTACCCCGTTGACCGTTTCATTCCGGTGCAGAATCGGGTTACCCTCGTACTTCACGAACGGGCCGAGCGGCGAATCCGATACGGCGTAGCCGATGGCATAGTCGATGCTGCGGTAGTCGTTGGCGGAATAGGAGAGGTAGTATTTTCCGTTGTGCTTGAGCATGAACGGGCCTTCGGCGACACGTCCCATTTTCGTTTCCCATTCTTCTTCCGCCGCGATCAGACGGCATTCGGATTCCTCGTCGAGAGTCATGGTTTCTTCGTCCAGACGGGAACCGTAAATCACATTGCCGCCCGCAAAACGGACGTAGTAAAGGTAGACCGTACCGTCGTCATCGACAAAGAAATCACCGTCGATGGCGTTGCGTTCGCTGAGCCACTGCTGTTTTTCCTGTCTGAACGGACCGAGCGGAGAGTCGGCGACCGCGATGCCGAGGTGTTCTTCGGAGGTGTAGACCATCCAGAACTTTCCGTTCCGGACCATGATTTCCGGTGCCCAGAACCATTTATCACCCTTTACGTCCTCTTTGCGAAGACAGTAACCCTTGTTTTCCCAGTCGGCAAGGTTATCGGATTCGTATACCAGATAGCCGTCCGGCGCGTTGGTGGCGTAGTGGTAGTATTTTCCGTCATGCAGAAGGATGAACGGGTCAGCTCCTTCGCAGATCGGGTTACGGTAGTTCTTTTTCATCGGTTCATGATCCTTTTTCCAATTCATTCCCATCACGATATCGTTCAGCAGGACGCCGTCCGCGCCGAGCTTCGTGATGTACTCGAGCGATTCGGGGGCGCCATTCATGCTGCCGTCGCGGTTTGCCATGATCCAGACCTCCACGTCGGAGGACATCGCTTTGATGTCGGCGGGCTTTGTCTTGTCCAGCCAGTGTTCCCAGAGACGGATGATGCCCGCACCTTCGCGGATGAACGCTTCCGCCTGATCGGGAGACGGAATGAAGCTGAGAATCCGTTCCGGCGGAAGGAAGCTGCGGTATTTCTTCACGTCATCCGCACGTTCGACGCCGCAGATGAACGGAAACGGAACACGTTTCAGCGTGTCGAGCAGGTCGTCAGTTGCGGGAATTTTGATGTGCAGGAGGATCGGCGTCGCTTCGTGATAGCGTTCGGCGATGTCCTCAACGGTGATCGGAGTGTATCCGGCGTTTTCACGGACGATGGCGGCAATTTCATCGAAGGTTCTGTCCTTGATACGGACGTCGCTTCCGGCGATGCGGGAGAGATCCGGGTCATGGAAGATAATATAGCGGCCGTCGGCAGTGACGCGGATGTCGCATTCGACCGCGAAAGCACCGAGTTCGGCGCCGCAGACGAGACTTTCAATGGTGTTTTCCTGTTTGATGAGGGATGCGCCGCGATGGGCGATGTATTTCATGTTCAGTCCTCCTCAGATAATGAGCTGGTCGAGTTCGGTCAGGATGCCGTCCTTGTATTCGATCGTTTTGACTTCGTACCGTCCGAAGTTCAGCAGGAGCGAGATGTTATTCAGCGTGAGAGTGGTCTTTTTGGCTTCGCCGCAGCCATTGAACAGACGGATGAGATAGCTGTCCGCGCAGTCACGCTTCTTCATGGTGACGAGGGTGACATCGCGGTCGTCGAGCGCAAGCGAGAAGTCTCGAACAGCTTCGTCCGATTCGACCGGGAAGACGTTACACGCGTATGGCGGCATGTTGTATTCCATCGCGAGACGTTCGAGGGAAGCTTCGTCGGCGGCGGTGAGGCGGAAACTGAAGGTACGTTCGCCCATGTCGATCTTCTTGACGTATCGGTCGGTCGGGATGATCGGACGGTCGCCGATGGGATGCGCGCAATAGGTCGCGCCGCGTACAAGGGACATGGAGATCACCCCGTCCTTATAGGAAGAACCGTAAGTACCGCGGTTCAGGAGTGCAATACAGTTCTCTCCGTCACGGACAGCTACAAAACGCTGTGCAACGCATTCTCTGCCGTCCATATAGAGCGGTTCGGTACCGAAAGCGGTCTGTCCGATGTATTCACCATTGGGAAGCAACGGCAGCGCCAGCTTCAGCATACGGTCATTGTCCGCGAGGAAAACATCCACCTTTACATCCACAGCATCAATGTGCTTATAAATATCATATTCCAGACGGATTCTGGTATTTTCACACCGGAAGAAACATTCCACGCCGGTGTAAATATCACCGTCTTCAATCACCTGAATCGGT
>JBGVOJ010000157.1:0-1867 GCA_045126415.1 Eubacteriales bacterium
GAAAACACCTTGGAATACTCATACATGGTATTGAACAGAATCGGGGAAGACGCAGCAGTACGTTGGTACAGCCCCAGATCTTCTTCGGAAAGTTCCGCTGCTGTTTTTCCGGATTCAAACTGATGAAAATCCAGATTTCCGGTACACGGCAGGGTATGGCTGCATTTCAGTTTCTGCTGAAGAACGGCAAATTCCCCGTCGGTCAGTTTATCGACCTCGTGTTCCTTGCAGTACAGATAGATGTACTCGTTATCGGAATAATTACGGTCACGGTTCACTTTTTTCTGTGTCATTTTTTGTACCTGCTGTTCCGATCATTTTTTAGTTTTTCATTTGTAATAATTATATCATACCTCTGTATACCAAGTCAATCAACTTATACGAGAGTTTTTCTCCACGGTGTTTGAGAGATATAATCACCGCTTCCATGGCAAATACTAACCTTGAATCAAATCCACAACGATGAAGCGCAGTTGAGAAAACAAGAATTAGATTCAGGAGTGTACAATAGTACTTCTGCTGTCTATCGGGCTGTTTTCGCATCCTGCATCAAGATTCCACTTGATAAATCCCCGGTAATGTGGTAAAATAATACCATACAGGCATGAGTAAAACGTCAGGAGGTGCAAATCGATGGGCAGTTATCTGAATCCGGGAAGCGAACGTTTCCGAACCAGTCTGCGTTCCGAAATTTACGTAGATAAAACAATGCTGATTTCACAGGTGAACCGCAGAATCCGGACAGAGCAGAAATTCCTCTGCGTCAGCCGCCCGCGCCGGTTCGGAAAATCGATGGCAGCGGATATGCTGTCGGCGTATTACAACTGCGGAGAGGATACGTCCGCACTGTTCGAAAATCTGAAAATCGCATCGGCGGAATCGTATAGAGAACATCTGAATAAGTATCATGTTATCAAAATCAATATGCAGGAATTTCTCAGTGCCACAGATTCCGTGGAAGCGATGCTTGCGATGCTGAAAAAATACATTTCTTTTGATTTATTCGATCAATACGAAGAAACTGTGCGTTTTCGTGATGAAAAAAACTTCACTCAGGTGATTAAGGATGTTTATGCAAAAACGAACCGTCCGTTTGTTATCCTCATCGACGAGTGGGACTGCCTGTTCCGTGAATATGCGCACAATACCGACGTACAGCGGAAGTATCTCGATTTCCTCCGTGCATGGCTGAAGGATCAGGATTACGTCGCGCTGGCATACATGACCGGTATTCTGCCGATCAAAAAGTATGGTACCCACTCCGCGCTGAATATGTTTACCGAGTATTCGATGACCGATCCGCGGGAACTTGCCGAATATTTCGGGTTCACAGAAGACGAAGTGAAAGCTCTCTGTGAAGAATACGAAATGGATTTTGATGAAGCACGGGCGTGGTACGACGGATATGAACTTGTAACCTACAGCAAAGACGGAAATACCTGTCATTCCATGTACAATCCGAAGTCCGTGGTGGAATCGATGCTCAGCCATAAATATGGTGCTTACTGGAACCGGACGGAGACCTACGAGGCATTAAAAGTCTACATTCAGATGAATGTGGACAGTCTGAAAGATGCGGTTGTCCGTATGCTTGCCGGCGATACTGTCGAAATCAGCACGGGAACTTTCACGAACGATATGACCACATTTTCGGGCAGGGATGACGTGCTGACCCTGCTTGTGCATCTCGGTTATCTGATCTATGATTCCGAGAAGTCAACGGTTTCCGTTCCGAACAAGGAAGTTTCACAGGAATACGTCAATGCCATCCGCACGATGGACTGGAGTGAGGTTGCACGTTCTGTGGAATCCTCACGAAAACTTCTGCAGTCCCTGTGGGATATGGACACAGATGCGGTAGCCAAAG
>JBGVOJ010000158.1:0-2639 GCA_045126415.1 Eubacteriales bacterium
ACGAATCGATCGTCCAGCTGTTTTCCTGTACCAGATCGTACGGAGTTGTGGTGATGCCGAGGTTTTCCATCATCTGCTTGTTGAAGATCAGACACCATGCCATTTCAAACGTGTTCAGGCAGTAGTCCGAAGCGGTGACGTACATGATATTGTTGACCGTCAGTTCTTCAACGGAGGACGTCCACCACGGCTTTTCAAAATTCAGATGAGGCATGTCATACCAGTTCATCGTAACGCCGCCTGCCGCGAGAGAGGCAGTCAGGATCATATGCTGGAACGCAATGTCGAAACTGCGGTCACCGGCAGAGACAGAGTTGGTGAACGTATTGTTCAGACTGCCTTCGCCTACGGGAAGACGTTCCAGCTTCATGCCGAAACGTTCTTCGATTTCCTGCGTACGGGTGAAAATCGCGTCGTTGATGATGTCGCCGGTCAGTTCGTCCGCGTCGATTTCACGGAGATGTTCCGCTTCATCGCGGTACAGAACCGTGTAAACGCGGCCGTCGAAGTTCACGTCTTCCAGATCGTCCGAAACTTTTGTGGTTTCCGGTTCGGTTTCGACAGGCTCCGTAGTTTCTTCACCACTACTCACTGTGGGAGTATCTGCCGGGTCGGCAGTCTGTCCTGCATCGGAACACGAGGCGAGAAGTGTCGGAAGTATCATGCCGGCGATCAGCAGAAACAGCAGAGCTTTCTGCTTGAGGGAATGTCTGTTCATAGTTTTCCTCCGTGATTTTTATTTTGATTTTGGTAATCCAATCAATTACATTTTAACATGATTCATGGTATATGTCAATTATTTTGTGAACTGTTCACAGAGAAATCTGGTTTTGGGACAGAGAGATAGATATTTCTGATGAGAATCTGCTGAATTTTTGTTGTATTCTTCAGTATATCTTTTTGAAAAATCCAAGCGTAAATATCTTGATTTTTGACGTTGATTTGCTATAATTATATAACTGTATTTGGTGCCGGAAGGAGAATAAAACAATGAAGAATATTATTTTGGTCGGAATGCCCGGTTCGGGAAAGAGTACACTGGGAATCCTGCTTGCCAAAAAAATACATTATGGATATATTGACAGCGACAGCGTGATCGTTGCAAAGGAAGGAAAACTGCTTCCTGAACTGATCGAGGCGCTTGGAAACGAAGGTTTTCTGGAGCTGGAGGCACAGGTGAATGCGTCGCTCATGGTAAAACGCTGTGTGATAGCAACCGGCGGCAGCGCCATCTATCGCGGCGATGTGATTGAAAAAATGAAAGAAAACGGCATTGTTGTTTATCTGAAGATTTCCTATGATGAGGTCGAAAAGCGGTTGGGAGATCTGAAAAAGAGAGGTGTTGTATTAAAAGAAGGGTTTACGCTGAAAGACCTGTATGACGAGCGCGCACCTTTGTATGAAATGTACGCGGACTATATTGTGGAACTGAACGAAAGTTCCGTGGAAGACAGCGCGGAAAAGATCTGCAGGATCATCCAGAATGAACTTACAGATGACTGACGGGATCTCAATATAATTAAAAGGGATTTTCACAAATCCCTTGTTTTTTGTTATGTATATATCTTCTGCTTTTACAAACAAAGCAGAAGAACTGCTGCAAGACCGAAGATCATACCGATCCACTGCCGTTTGGTCAGTTTTTCGCGGAAGAATACAAGAGATGCGATGGTGATCAGGATCAGACCGCCGCCGTTGACAACGGGGAAAAAGATAGCGCTTTCCACGACACCGGACAGATACAGATTGATGAGGTTGTTGAGTGCCACGCCGATCCCACCGGCACAAAACAGGACTGTCAGCAGTAAGAAGGAGACTTTTGCCGAGAACAGCGGTTCCTTTTCAGACTTCCCGTTCCGGATCTTACCGACGGCCATGCTGCCTGCTGAGAATATAAAGGAGCCGATAAAAGCAATGATCAGAAACATGGTCAGTTCTTCTCGGTAGTCGGAGCTCTGATGAATTTTCTGCATGATTCCAACGCCGCCGGAGCAGGCACAGGATGCGAGACACCAGAGGAACCAGCGCAGGGATTTCTTCTTCTGTTCCCCGCTCTCCGGCTTGACGGACAGGATCAGACATACCAGCATCAGGGCGATGCCGAACAGCTGGGTGACGCGGATGCTTTCATCAAAAAACAGGACGCCGGACAGAGCAGTGATCACCGTGGACATGGAGATGATGACGGAGGTGTACGACCACGGCCCCGTGCTGAGTGCCGCTGAATTGGTGATCTGCTGTACAGCGGTAATGATGCCGAACAGGACAGCCATGATAAGCGTATAGGAGGACAACGCAAAGTTTCCGCCGGACAGAAGAAGCAGGACGACACCGCATACCAGACTGGATACTGCATTGAAGAGATGATATCCCTGCATGGACTGCGAGATATGCTTGCTGTAATAGGTACGGGTGAGACCACCCAGAAGATTGGCGGTCATTGTGATGACAAATAACAGGAGTACAGGAATGTTTTCCATGGGATTTTCCTTTCCGATAATGAATTATGTGTATTATACATCTCTTCCGGTGAAATTTCAAGTATTAAAAAATGTTTGTGCATTTCTCTGGCGGAAGTGATTTTTGCAGGAAGAACAATAGATTTGTTCGATAACCTGACAAATACGGTTACACTCTGA
>JBGVOJ010000159.1:0-4678 GCA_045126415.1 Eubacteriales bacterium
GAAGGTGGAAGAGGATCTTCTTGCAGAAGTACAGCGTCTGAGAGCGGAGAACGAATACCTAAAAAACTTGCAGGCCTTGGTTATGGAAAGAGAGCGGCACCAGAAGAAAAAACAAAGGTGATCCAGAAACTGAGGCAGAAATATCCGTTGGTATTGCTGCTGACAATCGCTCAAATCCCACGTGCAACCTTCTACTATCACCTGAAACGAATGAACAAGGGAGATAAGTATCAGGAAGCAAAAGAGGAAATAGCAAAAATCCATCACGAAAACAAGGGCAGATACGGGTATCGACGGATCACAGACGAGCTGCATACCCGTGGATTCCCGCTGAATCACAAGACCGTACAGCGGCTCATGAAAGAAATGAGTCTTATTTGCCGCGTTCGCATGAAGAAATATCGTTCCTACAAGGGAGATGTGGGTAAAATTGCCCCCAATCTGCTGAATCGGGAGTTTGAAGCGGAAAGACCAAATCAGAAGTTAGTAACTGATGTAACAGAGTTCAGCCTGTTCGGTGAGAAGCTGTATCTGTCCCCTATTCTTGACCTGTATGGCAGAGATATTGTGAGCTACACCATATCCGACCGCCCAAATCTGTCGATGGTGACTGAGATGCTTGAGAAAGCATTTGAGAAGATACCGGATAACACGAACCTGATCCTGCATTCCGACCAGGGATGGCATTATCAGCATAAGCAATATCAGACAATGCTGAAGAAGAAAGGGATCCGACAGAGCATGAGCAGGAAAGGAAACTGTCTGGACAATGCTGTTATGGAGAATTTCTTCGGACTGCTTAAGAGTGAACTTCTGTATTTACAGGAATTTGAATCTATGCAACATTTCAAACAGGAGCTAATAGAATATCTGGATTACTACAATTTCCGTCGCAGAAAAGCTAAATTAAAAGGCTTGCCGCCTGCTATTTACAGACAACAAGCCCTTTCGGTAGCTTGAACAGTTTTTGTTCTATATTTTTGTCTAACTTTTTGGGGTCAGTTCATAAATTTTACAGACAGTCCGTTTTTTCTATGGAAAAATCCGATTTAATTCTTATGCACGGTATACCTGGAACGCATACAGTCTTACGGTGGAATCTCTGCCCTGCGTTGCCTTGGTGATGAAGATACGGAAGTAACGTGCTTCCACCGGAGCGATTTCGCGTACAACGATGGTGTCCTTGTTGTCCTTGACTTCGTCCGCAGCGGTCCATTCGTCCGCTTCGTTCACCTTGTATTCCAGACGGAAATCACTGGTGTTCCAGTCCACGGATTCCTGTTCGCCCGCGTGGATGGTCATCCACTTGTTGACTCTGCAGACTTCACCGGCGTCCACTTCGAGCCAGCTGGTACCGTCATCGGAATGTGCGCACCACTTGGAGGTATCGTCACCGTTGAGGGCGTTTGCAGCAACTTCGCGTGCGTTGAATTCCATGCTTGCCTTGCACGGCTTGTTCATGATCACGTCATCGCCGAGCTTTTCCGCTTTGATGCGAACCGCAACGTCGTGATCCGGTACACGGATGATTGCCGCATTGTCGTAGGTTGCCGCGATATCATCGCATTCCCAGCCCTTGAAGATGCAGCCTTCCTTGTAGTTTGCGGTACGGACGAGCGCAACCTTGCCTTCGTATTCGCAGAGCGTTTCAACAACATCGCCGTTCTGGTCATATACAGTGATCGTGCGCTTTACGCCGTCGGGAGTTTCCACACGGTCGTACAGCGGAGCTGCCGGTACGACGAGGTCGTTTGCCGCCTTTCCTGCCGTCGCCGCCATGACGAGGATGTCCGCGTCGTCCGGAAGGGTCACGGTCTTCGCACCGGTTACGTCGAGGGTGTACTTGAAGAGGTAAGCGAATAGATACAGACGGTCGCCGTCCGCGTTGTGGGTATGCGTGTAGTTGACAGCGATTTCGTCGCGCTTGATGAGGCACGGTGCGCCGTTTACCATCATCGTCCAGGAACCGACGTTCGCCTTGTAGTCCTGTACATCGATTTCAACGGGATTTCCATCAACGAGGAACTTCACGGTCTTGTCGCCGTTTGCGGAAGCCGCAAGGAGGTAGAGACGGTCGCAGCCTGCAGGAACGTCGATGGTCTGACCTGCGGAAACGACTGCGTTGTTTTCGTCTGCGGGAGCGAGATTGAACTTCACACCGCCGGAAACGACGGTTTCGTTATAAAGTTCGGAGGGGATGGAGATGCCGTCTGCGAATTCGCCTGCGGTACGGTCGCAGTTGCAGGTGGTCACGCGCTTGTTGTACGGGAGAATCACGGGAGCCTGTGCCGCGAGGTCTGTCTTCCTGCCGCATGCGAGGGTGAGAGCGAAGGTCTTGACCGCGTAGGGAGTGAGCGTGCAGGTGATTTCATTACCGGAGAAGCATGCTGCGCCGAGTTCGTCTTCGTAACCGTTGGCTTCCACAGCGGAAACGATGTCGGCAGCGAACTCGATCTTTACGTTTTCGGCACCCTTGCCGGAGGTCTCCTGTACACGGACGATGATACGGCTGCCCTTTTCTTCCTTCTTCACGCAGCGGACGATAACGTGTTCGTCGTTGACGGAAACAAAGGAAATTGCCTTACCGGAACCGTCATGCTTGGGGGCGGTAAACGGCATCATGGGCTGGTTGAGTTCCGCCGCTTCCTTTGCGGTGTCGTCGCGGAAGCCCTTGTGACCGACGATGGAGTAAGTGAAGATGTTCAGACCCATATCCTGCCAGTCCTGACCGGATTCCTGAGAGAAGGGGAACGCCGGTGTGTGGATGAGGGTAAGACGGAGGGTGTCGTCGGTCGGCTTGTCCATACCGTACTTGCAGTCGTTGAGGATGGAAACGCCGTAGGAGCCGTCTTCCGCGGTGAGGTCCGCCCACTGGTGCGCAACATGCTGATAGTAGGGGAAGCTGTCGGTGTTGCCGGATTCGATCGCACCGAGACCGAGGTCGAAGGTCGCCTTCGGGTTGGATACGTTCATATGGAACGCCGCGCGGAGGTTGGACTTTCTCTGGTACCAGTCGACAACGTTCGCAACATCCACGCGCTGACCGCCGTCCCAGAGGGAGATGATCTGTTCAAACGTGGAGCCTTCGAAGGTGCGCTTTACCTTGAGGGAAACAACGGCGGGACCGTTTTCGACGATTTCGATTTCGGGCGTGCCGCCGACGATCGCGGGCGTTTCGAGGGAATCCGTCCAGACGAGTTCCCAGGACGGCCAGTTTGCGCTGGTGTCGGGACCGATTTCAAGTTGTGCGGGAGTCTTGAAGAGTTCGAAATTGTCGTTTGCCTTGTCGATGATGCTTGCGATATCGCCGTTGTCATCGATGGTGACGATGTAACGCTGGTTTTCGAGAACCTTGCCGTTTACGGAAATATTGGAAGCAAGCGCACAGGGAACATCGCTTTCGCGGACGTCAAATACGGTGCAGCTTACCGGAGCAACCTTCGCGATGAACTTCACGACGGTTCTGCCGTTTACGTTGGAGAGCTGTGCGGGAACTTCGTTTCCGAGACCGTCGAATACGCGGACGTACGGGGCCTTGATGTCGAGTTCCGCCGCAACAACGTCGTTGCGTTCGCAGGAAACGGGGTTGTATACAACAACGGGAGTGCCTTCGACGTTGGTGTCAAGGGTACGGGTGATGCCGCCGACCGCGTTTGCAAGCTCTGCCGCGAACATGTTGAGCGCGATGACATAGTCATTGTAAGAGAATACGTACGCCGCCGCGATGGAGGTACCCGGGAGGTCGTCGTGGAACTGATGCCACAGGAAGGTCTGCCATGCGGTGAGAAGGCGTTCCGCCGGATATTCGGACGCACCGAGCCAGCTTGCGATGATGGACGCACGTTCCGCGGAGTCGCCGAGGAGTTCGTTCTTGCGGTTCCATCTCTTGTTGATGGTGTGGGAAGTCAGCGCACCGGAGCCGTGCGGGATGAGGAGTTCGCCGTCGTATGCGGGAAGAGCCGCACGTTCTTCGGCGGTGAGTTCGTTGAAGATCTGGTCGGTGGATGCGGATACGACTTCGTAGAGCGCGTCGGGATTTCCGTTTGCTTCGACCGCGTCGTTGATCATCTTCGCGGAGATTTCCTTGCAGGATCCGCCGTAGTCGCCGGTACCGTAGTACATGGAACGGACCGCGTGACCGGTGAACTTTTCGTTGTGTTCGATCGCCTTCAGGTATTCTTCACGCTGACCGACCGGACGTTCGTCATTATTGCGGTCAAAGTTGTAAGTATAGTCGCCTTCAAGGAAGGAAGCCGCAACGGAATTGCCGTCGGGACCGATCCAGCGGCCGAGGTCCATGCGGGGCTTGCCGCGGACGGGCATCGGCTTCGTGACGGTACCGTCTTCTTCGTAGATCGGGCTGCCGACGCCCCATACGAGCTTCTGGGTGTGGAAGCCGTTCAGACCCATGTGCGCTTCCACGGACGGGAGAGCGTAGTTGAATCCGAAACAGTCGGCGAGGAAGATGTCGGTGCTCTTCTTGCCGAATTCCTTTTCGAAGAAGCCGTTTCCGTAGAGAACCTGACGCATCAGGGCTTCGGAGGACGGTACGTTTGCGTCCATGGCATCCCATGTGGAACCTGCAACGTTCCATCTGCCTTCGGCGATGTAGCCCTTGAGGCGTTCGTAGAGGTCGGGATAGTATTCCTTTGCGAGCTTGTAGCGGAATGCGCCTTCG
>JBGVOJ010000160.1:0-12152 GCA_045126415.1 Eubacteriales bacterium
AAACCTTACCGACGGGAAAAAGGAAGACCTCATCTATTTCTGGGACCAGATTCACAAAAACGACGGATTCCCCGGAACCGGAAACCTGAGGGAACAGCGCATCCAGTTTGCGGAAGCCTACTGGCGGAAATATCCGGAAGAGTACCGGATTGCCGCTGAGATCGTCCGGGAACTTTGCTTCGGAAAGGATCGGAATCCGGAAAAATACCGTCCTCTGCTGTACGAAGCTGCCGAAAAGATCCTTTCCGAGTGTTCCGAACCGTTCCTCCGCGACGATACGCTGCGGCAGATATGTTCGGTCTGTACGGACGAAGAGCTTAACCGCTGGCTCGGAAAATGTACGATGGAATACCGTTCCTGCCGGTTTGAAGTTCTGGAACAGCGGTACTGGGAAAACGATCAGTTTGAGAAAGCGCATGCCCTGCATCTGCTGAACAACCTGAAACTCATGTGTCATGTACTGGGCAGAGAGCTTCAGCGGGACATCACCCCCGAACAGCGGATTGCTCAGATGGCGGAGCGCCGCCGGCTGATCGAATCCTTCGCCGCAGACGGAGAAAAAGTACCTCCCGCATGGCTGGATTTCTATGCCGGATGCGGAATCCGTCTGGCGTCGGCGTATTTCGGATTGGGTGAGGATGAAAAAGCGTACGCTCTGCTCGACGAATCCTTCATGGATTACGAAAAATGGATATCTTTTCCAGAAGAGGAAGGGCTGGAATTCGGCAGAAAAGAACTGTTCGGAGGAATTCTGAGCTTCCGCAAACGCTGGACCTTCCGTCTTCCGGACGGAAAGGACGAAGGAGATATTTTCTATCACGGGTTCATCCGTCACTACGGACAGAGTTCCGTCGATTATCTCGCCAGCCTCACGAACCCGAACTGGCAGGGGTACTGCGGTGTCCGGCGTGCATGGTTTGATGACGTCAGGGATACTCCGCGGTTCCGCGAATACATTGTACGCGCCGAAACTCTCCTCGGTCATCCGTCCACGCTACTCAAAAAATAAAAAAGCGTATCCCACCGGATACACTTCCAATATGCACAAACCATATCCCTTTCCCAGTATAAAAGTTTTTGAAGAGAGGGTGCAGGGAGAGGAACTTTTTTCAAAAAGTTCCTCTCCCTGCAAAACTTTATCCCTTGATCGCTGATTTTGATAAGAACGCGCGGGTTTTCGGGGACTGGGGGTTGCCGAAGACTTCTTCGGGGGTGCCTTCCTCCTCGATGACGCCGTCCGCCATGTAGATGACGTGGTCGGCGACGCCTCGGGCGAATTCCATTTCGTGTGTGACGACGATCATCGTCCGGTTGTCATTCTTCAGTTCGCGGATGACCTTCAGCACTTCGCCGGTCAGTTCCGGGTCGAGCGCGGAGGTCGGTTCGTCGAAGCAGAGGATGTCCGGTGCAAGAGCAAGCGCACGTGCAATCGCGACGCGCTGGCTCTGTCCGCCGGAGAGCTGGAACGGGTAGCTTTCCATTTTGTCCGCCAGACCGACTTTCGTCAGCAGATCCTTTGCGCGGGTCTCGATTTCGTCGGTGATCCGCTTTTTGTCGGACAGCGACAGTTTTTTGCCTTTTTCTTCTTTGAATTTGTCCAGTTCCAGCATTTCCGGCGCCAGCGTGATGTTCCGCAGGACATTGTACTGCGGGAACAGGTTGAACGACTGGAACACCAGACCGAAATGCAGACGGTTCTGACGGATTTCCGCGTCCGTCATCTTCTTTCCGCCGCCGGCCTGATAGATCACCTTGCCGCCGACGGAAATCGTGCCTTCGTTCGCTTCCTCGAGGAAGTTCAGACAGCGCAGCAGGGTCGTCTTGCCGCTGCCGGACGAGCCGATGATAACGAGAACGTCGCCCTGATTCAGCGTAAAGTTGATCCCGCGCAGAACTTCGTTGTTCCCGAAGCTCTTGCGGATATTTTTTACTTCAAGTATCGGATTATTTGCCATAAGTATCTCCCTTCCGCTTGTCAGCCCTTATAATAATCGAGTTTCCGTTCGATCCAGCCGAACAGCAGCGTGAGTGCGCCGACGAAGACGAGGAAGAATACGCCGGTGTAGAACAGGGGCCAGATGTAACCCATCGCGGTGTAGCGTTCCGCTGCCTTGATGATTTCGGCATACGCGATGACGCGGGCGAGGGAGGTATCTTTGACGAGGGTGATGATTTCGTTGCCCATCGGGGGAACGATGCGCTTGATGACCTGGAACAGCACGACTTTGAAGAAAATCTGCGACTTGGTCATGCCGAGTACCTGTCCGGCTTCGTATTGTCCCTTCGGGATGGATTCGATGCCGCCGCGGTAGATTTCGGAGAAATACGCGGAATAGTTGATGATGAACGCGATCATGACGGCGGTCAGACGGCTCTGCATGGGCATATCGAACACAAGCCCCGGTACGTACATGACGACGAACAGCTGCAGCATGAGCGGCGTACCGCGAATGATCCAGACGTAAGTCTTGACGAGATACTGCAGTGGCTTGAACTTGGACATGGAGCCGAACGTGATCACCAGCCCCAGCGGAATCGCGCCGAGCAGCGTGAGAATAAACACGAGACCGTTTTGCATGAACGATTCAAGCAGATCCAGTGTAACGGTTGAAAATGACATAGTTTTCTCCTATCGGGGATTTTTCTTACGGATATCTTAAAACAGGAAATTCGAGGAAGGAATTTCTTCCTTCCTCGAACTTTTTCTATAAGATTTTGTTTCTCTTACTTGATGAGCTGACCGTCGAGCTTGTACTTTGCAGCGATTGCGTCGATGGTGCCGTCTGCCATGAGTTCAGCGATGGCGTTGTTGAACTTTTCAACGGTAGCGGTGTCGTCCTTGCGGAATGCGATACCGTAGGATTCGGGGCTGAATTCGTATGCTTCCACTACGGAGAGACCTGCGTAGTCGGTGCCTTCACCGATCATGCCGATGCAGGTAACGAAGTCGATGACACAGCCTTCGGAAGTGCCTGCGGCAACTTCCATGAGAGCGGTAGCCATGGTGGAAACGGAAACGTAGTTCGCACCGGAGAATACAGCGTCGGTGGTGATAACTTCTTCACCTGCGGAACCTTCTTCCGCACAGATGCTTACACCTGCAAGGTTTGCGGAATCGCTGTACTTTTCTACGTTTTCTGCCTTAACAACAAGAACCTGCTTGTTTGCCATATAGGGATTGGAGATGCCCATGGTTTCCTGACGTTCGGGAGTGATGGTCATGCCGTTCCAGATGCAGTCGATGTTGCCGGAGTTGAGTTCGGTTTCCTTTGCGGACCAGTCGATTTCCTGGAACTTCGGGGTCAGACCGAGCTTCTTGCAGACAGCTTCCGCAAATTCGGTTTCAAAGCCGGTGAGCTTGTTGTTTTCGTCAAAGTAGTTCATCGGTTCGAAGTAGGTGATACCGATTACGAATTCTTCGCCGCTGCCGCCGCAGGATGTGAACAGCGCAGCAAAGGTGCAGAGCATGGCAATCGCCATGACAACAGAAAGAATCTTCTTCATAAAGAGCCTCCAAGACCGCTTTTTGCGGTATTTTTTTACATAATTTTTATGGTGCTTTATCGCACTAAAGTATACATATATTACCACAAACTATGTATAAAGTCAATGGTGCAAATGAACAAGATTTGTGCATTTTGTTTGGTGAAAGTGACAATGCAGAAGTTTTATTACTTCAAATCCGCACTTTCTCTGTCTATCCATATAGTATGAAGCTTTTTGAAAAGGGTTTGGGGAAAACTTTTTCTCGAAAAAGTTTTCCCCAAGAACTTAATATTTTCTGTGTTCCTTCCAGATGTCGAGGATCATGGCGTAGCGTTCCGGCGGCATTCCCTTGAAGGGTACGTTGCTCGTTGCGAAGATGTAGCCGCCGCCTTCGCCGCCGTATTTGAGGCAGTATTCGGCACTTTCGCGGACTTCGTCATCCGTACCGGTCTGGAGTGCGGCGCAGTGGACGTTTCCACAGAGCGCGACTTTATCGCCGTACAGACGCTTGACTTCACGGATGTCCACGCCCGCCATCGGGTCGATGGAGTGAAGCGCGTGCGGACCCGCGGCTACAAGGGAATCCAGAATCGGCATGATGTTGCCGTCCGTGTGCTTGATCATGTACATACCGTCTTCGCGTCCGGCTTTGCAGATTTTCGCGAGGAACGGGGTGATGAATTCGTCGAACATGGCGGGGGAGAGGAACGGACCGGAGTTGTAGCAGTAGTCCGCGCAGAGAAGCGCTGCGTCCAGTCCGGCTTCGTGCTGACGCTTGTTCGCTTCGATCGCGTTCTGCGCCATGCGTTCCGCATCGGCGAGGACTGCTTCCGGTTCATCCGCGATGCGGTAGGCAAAACCGTACATGTCCGAACCGGACGGAATCGCAAACGTGCCGTCTCCGTGACCGCCGAACAGACGGGTATTGCCGAAATGTTCGCGCAGACGCTTCCGGAACGCGATGTTCACCGGGTTTTTCACATCTCCCCACCACGGACAGTAAATCGGGATGATCGCGTAGTCCAGACCGGGACGTGCGTCCTTTTCGGGATCACCGGAGAGTGCCGCGCCGCCGATGTCGTAAGCCGTTGCGGTGCCGTAGACACGGGCGTATTTGTCCGCGAGATCGTATGCCGCACGTTCTACTTCCTTCGGGGAAAGAGTCGGGAAGATTTTGTCGCTGAAGCGCGGATCGGAGAGCGGATACCCGAAGAATTCTTCGGAAAGCTGGAATTCCAGTTCAAAGGTGGGGATTTCGTCGGGCTGGCCGAGGTTCAGCGCACAGATCGCGCGTTCGGCGGGAGTCCAGATCTTTGTCATGGGAAAATCTCCTTTTGTGTTCGTTCAGATATTTTCTTCATTATAGCATAACTTCGGTGAAATTTCCACAATATCGCACGTTTTCTTGCAAACGGATGCGGATTGTGCTACAATATAGGCAACAGATTTTATAAAAATTGGGAGAACGATATGCTGTCTGTCACTTATACCGCCGCAGTCTTCGGCGCGGACGGGTACGAAGTTTCGGTGGAATGTCTGATCAAGCGCGGTCTGCCGGATTTTGAGATCGTCGGTCTGCCGGACGCGGCGATCCGTGAGTCCGAAAAGCGGATTTTTGCCGGTTCGGAGAACAGCGGACTGCCCATTCCGCCGTCCGAGATCTCGATCAACCTCGCTCCCGCCGACCTCAAAAAGGAAGGGACCGCCATGGAACTGGCGATCCTCACCGCCATTTATCAGGGCTGCGGCTTCCTGCGCGGCGAGCTGGACGATATGTGCTTCATCGGGGAGATTTCCTTCTCCGGTGAAATCCGACCCGTGCGCGGTGTGCTCGGGATGACGATTGCCGCCGTCAATGCGGGCAGGCACCATATTTTCGTTCCCGCCGGAAACCTCCGCGAAGCCTCGGTCGCCTACCGGGACGGCGTGTATATCTACGGCGTACCGGATATCGTGTCCCTGCTCGGGCATCTGAACGGGCGCGCGCCGCTGACGCCTGCGTCCGGAAATCCGTACGAACAGATCGGGAGTCTGCGGACGACCGACGATTTTTCACAGGTCAAAGGGCAGTTCCGTGCAAAACGTGCGATGGAAACGGCGGCCGCGGGCGGGCATAACATCCTGCTGATCGGGCCGCCCGGTTCGGGAAAATCCATGCTCGCGAAGCGTCTGCCGACGATACTGCCGCGCATGAGCTACGAGGAAGCACTGGAGGCGACGAAAATTTATTCCTGCGCGGGAATGCTGAATGACGAGGTTCCGTTCATTCTCCGCAGACCGTTCCGTTCGCCGCACCATTCGCTCAGTACGGCGGCACTGGTCGGCGGGGGCAAAGTGCCGAGTCCCGGTGAAATCTCGCTGGCGCACAACGGCGTGCTCTTTCTCGACGAACTGCCGGAATTCCGCAAGGATTCGCTGGAAGCCCTCCGTCAGCCAATTGAGGATAAGGTCGTTACCATTACCCGTGCGTCCGGACGGGTTACGTATCCGTCATCGTTTATGATGGTATGCGCGATGAACCCGTGCCGCTGCGGCTATTACGGTTCCCGCAACGGGACGTGCACCTGCAAAAAGACGGATATTCACGCATACCTTTCCAAAGTGAGCGGCCCGATGCTCGACCGGATTGACATTCAGGTGGAAATGCCGGAGCTGTCGTTTGCGGAACTGTCGGATACAAGGCCTGCCGAGTCTTCGGAAGCCATTCGCGAACGTGTGGAAGCGGCACGTGAACTGTCACAGCGGCGGTTCCGTGAAGCGGGATACAAGGATTATTCCGTGAAAAACAACGCCGCGATGCAGACGGACGAGCTGCGGGCGTTCTGCGCGCTGGACGAGGAATGTCAGAAGGTGATGGAAAATGTCTTCACGAAGATCAATCTGTCCGCACGGGCGTACGACCGTATCCTGCGTGTGGCGCGGACACTGCGCGACCTCGAATACAAACCGGGCGAAACCCCGGAAGAAGGTGTCATCGGCGGCAGGATCAAGAAACACAACCTGATGGAAGCCGTCCAGATGCGCGCGCTCGACCGGAAATATTGGTGATAAATAAGAATGGTGGGGAAAAACTTTTTTTCAAAAAAGTTTTTCCCCACACCCCTTTTCAAAAAACTTTATACTGGGAAAGGGGATTTTTTATGTGTAATTCGTTTATTCGTACAGGAAATACGGTGTGATTTTTTGCTTGTATTCGTCGAGCGGAGCGTGTAAGCCGGCGAGATATTTTTCACAGTCGAAGTCTTCCGCGAGAATTTCGTCCGAGCCGAACAGGTTTTTGATGAAGCTGCGGTATTCGAACTCCGGATGGAGTTCGCGGATCGTGTGGACGAGGCGTACGCCTGTGTCAAACGGACGGAACGCCGTCCGTTCGGTCACGTGAAGCTGGATTCCCGCGCAGAGACTGCCCGCGTGTTTCGAAAACTGCGGGGTGAAGTAGGTTTCGCGAAGCAGACAGCCGTCCTGCTTCCCGATTTTTTCGATGACGTCCCGGCACCGCATCCACGGTGCGCCGAACATTTCAAACGGTTTGGTTGTGCCGCGTCCCTCGGACAGGTTTGTCCCTTCGAACAGACAGGTGCCGACATAGACCAGTGCCGTGTCCACCGTCGGGATGTTCGGGGACGGGAGGACGAACGGCAGTCCGGTTTCCTCAAAATACATCGTCCGCGTCACGTTTTCGCAGGGGACGACGGTGAGGTCACAGCCGATGTGTTCGCTGTCGTTGATGAACTTCGCGAATTCGCCGATCGTCAGACCGGTGCGCGCCGCCGTGGCGTATTTTCCGACGAAGGAAGAATACTTCACGTCGAGAATGTTTCCTTCGGCAAAACAGCCGATCACCGGCGGACGGTCGAGGACAATCAGCGGGATATCTGCCGCCGCGCAGTTCTGCATGGCTTCGGTCATGGTGTACTGATAGGTGTAATAGCGCGAGCCGATGTCCGCGATGTCGAAAAAGACACAGTCCAGTTCACGCATTGCCGCAAACGCCGCCTCTTTGCCGCGTCCGTATGTACTGTAAACTGTGATTCCGGTCACGCTGTCGGTGTATTCGGTGATTTCTGCACCCGCCTGCGCGTCCCCGCGGACACCGTGTTCGGGGGAGAACATCGCGGCGAGGGTGAATTTTTCCTTCAATATATCATAGGTGGGGCGCAGGTCTGCCGTGACGGCGGTCGGATTGGTAATCAGTCCCGCACGGACGGACTTCTTCCCGGGAAGACTTTCGAGAACTTCCGCACCGGATTTTACGTGATTTGTCATGACATTTCCCTCCGTTTACAGACGATCCGCTTCGGCAAGAGCAATGTTGTGGAAAATGCGGCGTGCACGGAAGAAGGGTGCGCGGTTGTCGCGGCCGTAGTGGACGGAATTGGTCAGCAGGATGACGTACATACCGGTTCTGCCGTCGACGTAGATGGACGTACCTGTGTAGCCGTTGTGACCGTAGGAATCGGGGGACATCAGCTCGCCGGATGCGGACAGTTCGCCGCCGTGGAGCGAGAAGCCGAGTCCGCGCGATTCGCCGAGGTGCTTCGTGAAATTGGTGACGGCGAGGTCGAAGGTATGACGTCCGAGATAGATTTTTTCGTTCGATGTGCCGCGTCCGGAGAGCATCGCGCCGAATTTGATGCAGTCGTCAAGGGATGCGAAGACACCCGCGTTGCCGGAGACGCCGCCGCGGAAATGCGCGTTTTCGTCGTGGACGTGACCGCAGATATAATAGTGTCCGTGCGGGGAGTATTCCGTTGCCGCGACATTGTCCGTCTTCGGGAGGTAACACGCCGTTTCCATACCGAGCGGACGGAATACCAGCTCATCCGCAAGCTCGTTCAGCGGACGGCCGGCGATTTTTTCGAGAATCGTCTGCAGGACGATGTATCCCATGCAGCTGTAGTTGACCCCTTCGCCGATGCCGCAGACCGGCTTGCTGTCGAGAATTGCGCGGACGGATTCGTCCGGTGTGATGCCCATCGTGTACAGCGGCAGGTGCGGCGAGATGCCGGACGTGTGGGTCATGAGGTGGCGGATTTCGACATCGCGGAAATTGCCGCAGTCCTCAAAATAGCGCCAGAGGGAGTCGTAAAGCGAGAATCTGCCGTCCTCCATCATGCGGAGAGCGACCATTGTGGTGGACATCATCTTCGAAACCGACGCCATGTCGTAGAGCGTCCCGAGATCGACCGGCTTCGGGTCGGGATTCCGGAAAAGGTCACCGGAATAATCCTGCCGGTTCCCGGCACAGAATTTCAGCAGAACCTCGTCGCCGCGCCCGACTGCGACGCTCGCACAGCTGTACTGCGTGCCGATGCCGGAGAGGACGTGCCAGATGGTCTTGTTGAAGTCACCGATGTGTCCGGTGTCCGATAAAATAAGATTGTTGGTCAGTCGGATAAGTTTTTCTTCCATAGCCGTTCTCCTTCAGTTATTTTTCCACAGCCGATAGGCTGCATATGTCGGGTTGATTTTCTCCGTAAGAAAATGCACACGGCAGAATTCCCGGGTTTTGAGGCGCAGCGTCTGTTCGAAATTCAGACGCAGGGTGTCCGAATAGGTGATATGCCCGCCGGTCAGGGCGATGTTTACGGAATCCGTGCCCGAACGCCGGAGTACCGCCGCCGCATCGTCCGACAGTGCATCCGCACTTTTCCACAGGATGTCCGCGGCGGCCGCCTGTCCCTGTTCCGCGAGTGCGTCGATAACGGGAGCGATCTGTGCGATGTCCGCCTTGCTGCGTTCCGGCGCGTAGACGAATTTCACCAGTCCGGTGATATCGCCGATGCCGAGCGCACCGAAGACGCCGCGTTCGAGGACTTCGTCCGGTTCCGCACGGTCGCGGAGAGTCGTGATTGTCCGCAGGGCGCACAGACCGGTGTAATACGCGCTTCCTCCGTCGCCGAGGATATGTCCCCAGCCGCCCGCACGGAGCATCGTCCCGTGATGCCGCAGGAAAACGACCGAACCGGTGCCGGAAATGACAAGCATCCCGTCCGCCGTCGGACCGAATGCGGCGTTCAGCGCGAGTTCCGCGTCGCTCATGACGGCCGTTTTCACACCGAATTCCGCCGTCAGTTCCGCGGACAGACGTCCGGACAGCTCGCCCGGCGAAGCTCCCGCCGCGCCGACCGCGATGAACTCACAGCTATCCGACCATACGCCGCGTACTGCGGAAACGATCGTTTCTTTTGCCGCGTCGTAGGACAGGACGACGTTCCCGCATCCGCCGACGGCTTCCGAGAGGAGGTTTCCCGCCGCGTCATACGCCGCCGCACGGGTTTTCGTTCCGCCCGCGTCTACGCCGATGACGCGGATTTCTTCCTTATTATATACGTTCTTCATGATTCTTCATTATCCGCCGGATGTTCCCGCCGTTTTCGGAAAGCAGTACGTCCGCTGCTTCCGCCGTTACGTTCAGCATACCCATGACGACCGCGTGCTTGACCCGCCGTCCGGATTTGTCGAGCAGTTCCGCCGCTTTTTCCTCCGTACAGCCGACCGCTTCCTTGATGATACGTACTGCACGTGCGACAAGTTTTTCGTTTGTCGGCTGAACGTCGATCATGAGGTTGCCGTAGACTTTCCCGAGGGTGATGAACGCCGTCGTCGAGATCATGTTGAGGATCATTTTCTGCGCCGTTCCCGCCTTCATGCGGGTCGAACCCGTCACGGCTTCCGGTCCCGTCACCGCTTCAATCGCGATGTCCGCGAGAGCTGAGATCGCCGCGTCCGGGGAACAGGCGATTGAAACGGTTGTGCATCCGACGGACTTCGCAAATTTCAGCGCACCGATGACGTACGGCGTCCGTCCGGAGGAGGCAATCCCCACGATGGTATCCTTGGATGTCACCTGAATTTCCCGCAGATCCGCTTCCCCGAGAGTGAGGGAATCCTCCGCGCCTTCGACGGCGCGGAACATGGCGTTCATCCCGCCTGCGATGATCCCGACGACCACGCCGTCCGGAATCCCGTACGTCGGGCGGCATTCCACGGCATCGAGAACCCCGAGTCTGCCGGAGGTACCCGCGCCCATGTAGATCAGCCGTCCGCCGTCCGCGATGGACTTTGCCGCCGCTTCCGCCGCACGTCCGATGCAGGGAAGGGCAGCAGAAACCGCTTCCGCGACGGTTTTGTCCCCATCGTTGAGAATTTTCACGATTTCCGAAGCTGTATGATTGTCAATATCCAGCGTCGCCGGGTTCCGCTGTTCGGTTGATAGCCCGGATAAATTCACTTTTTCTGCCAAAGTATTTTCCTCCGTTCTTTTTTGTTTAAAAAGGTTTTGGAAAGGGTGTTCGGCTCCGACTTGCTAAAGCAAGTCGGGGAACCTTTTCCTAAAAAAGGTTCCCCCCGAGAAATTTCATTTATCCCTCATTCAGTTCTTCTTCCTCGGCATAAAGCTGCATGAGGCGGTCTTCTGTGGTGGTTTTGAGGTCAGTCAGCTCGGCAGCACGGACGTAGTCTGAGGCTGCATCCCCGAAGAGTTCGTCGTCGATGTCAATGAGCTGCTGTTCGAGCTTTTTGATTTCGCGCGCGACTTCCGCTTTCCGCTTTTCGATGCGGCGGATTTCCGCGCCCTTCTTTTTGCGTTCGATGTATTCTTCCTTCTGCGTCGATTCCGTCGGCTCGTACTTCGCAAAGGTTTCCACTTCCGCCGCACGGTTCTGCTTGTACAGCAGGTATTCGTCGTAATTTCCGCGGAAGTCCCGGCCGTTTTCGCCGAGGTCGACGAAGCGGGTCGCCAGACGTTTCGTGAAATAACGGTCGTGCGAGACGGCGATGATCGTACCGTCGAAGGACAGCAGCGCATTTTCGAGAGCCTCGCGGGATTCGATGTCGAGGTGGTTCGTCGGTTCGTCGAGGATGAGCAGGTTCATTTTCGACAGAATCAGCTTCGCCAGCGTCAGACGCGCGCGTTCGCCGCCGGAGAGGACGGACACTTCCTTTTCGATGTCGTCCCCGCGGAAGAGGAACAGCGCGAGTGTGTTGCGGATTTCCGTCTGCGTCAGGTTCGGATACGCGTTCCACAGCTCGTCGAGGACCGTGTTGTTTTCGTCGAGGTTCTGGTTTTCCTGATCATAGTAGCCGACCGTGACATTGTAGCCGAATTCGATTTCGCCGGATACCGCTTCCAGCTGTCCGAGAAGGAGCTTGATGAGCGTCGACTTGCCGCAGCCGTTCGGACCGGAGATGAACAGACGGTCATGCTTCTTTACAAGGAAATTGAGGTTCCGGAAGAGGATGTTGTCCCCGAAGCCCATCGTCAGATTTCTGGCGTATGCCACGTCGTTGCCGGATTCACCGGACGAACTGAGCGCGAAGCGGATCGACTTCGGCAGATCTTTCGGCTTTTCGATCTTTTCCATGCGTGCGATCGCCTTTTCACGGCTTTCCGCCGCGATGATGTTGCGTTCGCGGTTCCAGCGTCTCTGCTGTTCGATGTACGCTTCGAGACGGGCGATTTCCTTCTGCTGGATTTCGTATTTCTTCTCCCATTCACGGCGGTACGCTTCCTTTTAGATGACGTACTGGGAATAGCCGCATTTGTACAGCTTGCCGACGGTGTGTTCGATGTCGAGGGTCTTGTTGGTGACGCGGTCGAGGAAGAGTCGGTCGTGGCTGACGAGGATGATGGTTTTTTTGGGGTTGTATGCCGAGAGGTGGCT
>JBGVOJ010000161.1:0-2739 GCA_045126415.1 Eubacteriales bacterium
GAGACTTTCTGCGCTTCCCCAACGGACAGAACCGCACCTTCATCGTCAAATTCACGGGTCAGCGTGGTGTGAATGCCGTTTTTCAGCGTCATCACCTTGTCATACGCACCGCTTTTCTTCAGTGCTTCTGTCACCAGCGCATCGTCACCGTCACGGAGCGGTCGGAGCAGGACGTTTTCCGCAACGGACAGGGAGAAAATCTTGAAATCCTGGAACACCACCGTGAACGCATCCCGGTAGGAGTTGCTGTCGTATTCGCTGACGTCGTGTCCGTCAAGGGTGATCGTGCCGCTGTTCGGCTCATACAGATGCAGGAGCAGCTTCACGAGAGTCGTCTTGCCGGAACCGTTGTGTCCCACCAGTGCGATTTTTTCTCCGGGCTTGATGGCAAGCGAGATGTTTTTCAGCGCATCCGATTCCGCGCCGGTGTACCGGAAGGAAACATCGGTCAGGGTCAGCTCACCTTCGCCCGCTTTTCTGCCGTTTTCGGGATGCTTGATCTTCGGCTCATATTCTAGGAAGAAGCGGTAGTCTTCGATGTACATGGCATGGTCGCGGAATTCGGTGAACACACCTGCCATGCGGGAAAGCTGCCATGCCACGTTTTCCACGGAGTTGAATACCACAAGACAGTCACCGAGAAGCATCGTTTTCGATACCAGAGTTCGGAATCCGGCATACAGCATAGCAGTACAGGATGTAATCTGTGCGCCGGAATTGGCAAGAAGCTGGAGCATGGTCATCTTGAAGCCATACTTCCGCCACAGAGCGATGTATTCCCCGAGCGCATCGCCGTATTTCTTGAACATCAGAGACGGCATATCCCCGAGGCGCATTTCCTTGGCGTATTCGTTGAGGTAGAAAATGCGCTGGACATAACTTTCTTTTCGGTCGAGCTTGCGGCGTTCGTCATTGCGTTCCTTGTCGGTTTTGTTCCGCTTGTTCCGGATCAGTCCGAACAGAAGCGGAATCAGACCGAAAATGATCAGGATCGGGTCAATAAGAAACAGCATAACACTGGTGGAGCTGAGGGATACAATCGACCAGATCAGTCCGTCTATGGAGTACACCACATCCATACACCGTCCGTAAGCGTTGTCCATAGCTTTGACGTACTTGTCGTAGAACTCCGGATTCTCGTAGCATTCCAGCTCCACGGCAGCGGCTTTCCGGAACAGCTCCGTCTGAATCCGTTCCACAATTCTCTGCCGGTACCTCGGATAAACGATCTGCGGCAGGGTATCGATCAGGAGCCACCACACAAGCTGTGCAGCAATGAGAGCAATAAGCATCCCGATGACTTCCGATGCGGGACGTCCCAGTTCATACCGGTTGACGATTTCACGCAGGAGCCAGATGCTCATAAGGAAGTCGAGAATCGCATTGCCCACCGACCAGAGAAAATAGGTAGGCAGGTACGAGGGCGCGGTTTTATGAATGATTTTTAATACGAATAAGTTGTTGGAGATCACACGCCGCAGTTTCAGGGCGTTCGGATCTTTCTTTTTCTTTTTGTCCTTCTTTTCTTTGATGGGTTTTGTCTTTTTGCTCAATAGGATCGCCTCCTTTTGATTCACAGTATACGGAATCCGGTTCCAGATGTCAAGAAAGCAATAGTTGAGTTCTTCTCTCCATTGATTTGATTTCGTACATGGATGGGATGAGCGTTCATTCGATCCCGGACAGCTTTGTCAGATAACGATCCATCTTCCTGCGTGCTTTATCGATATACTCCCTGTTCAGCATATAGAAAATCTGCAGTCCCTTCCGTCGGGAAACGGAGAGCAGATAATCCTCCGTGAGTGCATCAATATGACGCAGAACGGTGGTTACGGGAATGCCCGTTGTGCGCGAGAGATCGCTGGCGGTCATTTCCCCGTTTTCTGCGAGTGCTTCCAGAATCAGGCGTCGGATCTCATTTCCGAAATTGTCAAGAAATCGGTCGAGATCAATGCTGTCTTCATCGAAAGTACGGATGAGTGTGTCCGTATGGCGGATTCCGGCAATCAGACGACAGGAGCCGTTTTCGGCATGATGAATGAAGCAGTCCGGCTGGAGAATCGAGATTGACACAGTGATCTCGTTGTGTGATGCCGGATGGAATCCTGCTGACGAATAGAGCTTGTCGTATTTGCCGGATCGGATTTCGGAAAAGACAGTGCTGCATTCGGATTCATATTTTCCATGGAGTTTTTCGATTTTCTCACCGACCTCCGTAAGAGTGCGGCACAGTTCCGTAACCGCATGACGGAAATAGGTCAGACAAAGAAGCGCCTGGTACTTGAAATCCGTCGGATAGTCCGTTTTGTCCAGACGCATGGCGGTTTTCATGGAGCAGTCCCCATGAGAATCCACACAGCCTTCGGAACCAAACAGCGCATCCGTTACAAGTTTACGGAGAATGTCCCGTTCGTCTTCGTCATCGAGAGCTTCGGTGAGTGCGGAAATACTGCCGCAGGAAAGATGATTCATGAAGAAATCCGTCACCGGTGCAGGATGAGAATCCCGGCAGAAGAAAAATAGCGCAAGAATCTTCGGCAGGGACGGAAGCGATTCAAACAGAACCATGTCGTCGCTGTCGGTAAATAACACAGTCGTATCTTCTGCAAAATGTGCAGTACAATAAGCGAGAGTATCGTACAGCACGCCGGTTTCGGGGATGAACTTCATGGATAACCTCCGTTGTGTGGTGAATTTGAATCCTTCAACGGCTTTATATTACCACTATTCGGATAATAA
>JBGVOJ010000162.1:0-3142 GCA_045126415.1 Eubacteriales bacterium
ACATCGCATAAGCTAAGGTTGAAGACGACTAATATTTGATTTTTCGTGGGGAAACCTTTTTGCAAAAAGGTTTCCCCACACCCTTTCCAAAAAACTTTAAACGAATAAGACAGACAAAGAAAGTGCAGATTTGGAGAAACGAAATTGCTGTATGTTTTACAGCCGTTCTGTTTTTCCGAATCTGCACTTTTTTTATTTATCTTCTTCGATGATAATGTTCTTGACACCGTGGCTCAGGATGAGATTGATGAGTTCGTTGCGGGAATAGTTGCTTTCGGCGGCGATTTTATCAAGTTTTTCGAGGGTATCTTCGCGGATGCGGACGGTGATTACTTTGTTGCCGTCCTCGCCGCGCTTTTTGATTCGTAAGGGTTCGTTGTTCATTGATTCTGCCTTTCAAGATATTTTATAGTATATCTTGATTATAGCTTGACAAATCATGGTATTATATGTTACAATATGATATCATAATGTAATACATTCATGGAAAGGCAGTAATAGATAATGGATAACAATGTTCTCTCTGATCTTCAAAAAATATATTCTTTTACTCTTGAACTTGAAAAAAAAATTAATACCCTGAGAAATTATGAAGAAACAAAAGATTTACTCCTAAGCGATATTCAAAAATTAACTGACAAAATAACATTTCCAACCAATATGAAATATTTGCTGATAATACTAATCAAATCCATTATACTTTGTTTCTTACCTACAGTTGCTCTCATCTCAGCGTTTTTCACTCTAACAGGTCACTCATCTCTTCCGGAAGGCTACAGTCCTATATACACAATTGTAATAAATATTATTGTGGGATTTTTAGTAACAATTATATTCCAATTAATAAATATAGGACGTATCACTAAGAAAATAAAAAATCTTAACTATATGGTATCCACCCAAGACGAATCTATCAATGAATATGATTCTCAACTTCAAATTCTTCTTTCAAGCCCAGATGCTTTGCTCACAAAAAGCGTCATCCCACCGGATTATAGAAAATCCTACATCATCGAAAAATTTATCTATTTCTTCCGCAACGGTCATGTTGATAACATGAAAGAAGCTGTCCACGAATACGATAATTATCGACATAACAAAAAAATGAAGGAAGTAGCTGAAGAAACTGCCTCTGCTGCGCGAGAAACTGCCCGAAATAGTGAAAGAACTGCCCGAAATTCAGAAGAAATTAAGGGCTGGATCATCTATAACGCTTTTCTTAATTCCAGATAATCTACAGAAAAAGACAAAGTCGGCAACAACTTTGTCTTTTTTCGTCCAAAAGTTTTTGAAAAGGGGTTCGGGGAGAAACTTTTTCCAAAAAGTTTCTCCCCGAGAAATATCATTCACTTTCCCAAGTAAAATCCGACGACAGCAGCCGCACGCAGTCTTTGCTGACCATCAGCATACCGCCGGAACAAGTCGCACGGCGCACCGTTTTTTCGTCGTCCGTATACACCCGGCATTCGCCGGATTTCAGCGCGGTCACAAACGGGATATGCCCCGCCATAACCGCAAGGTCGCCTTCGATCCCGCGGACGGAAATCTGCACAGCGTCACCGTCGTAGCGCATCCCGTCGGGAGCCGCGATCTGCAGTTTGAAGGTTTTCATACTTCCCTCCTGTCTGCGTTACGCTCTCTTCGCATTTTCGAACGCCTCGTCGATGGTGCCGACGAACAGGAACGCACTTTCCGGAAGGGCGTCGCAGCGTCCTTCGATGATTTCACGGAAGCCGCGGACGGTCTCCTTCAGCGGAACGTATTTCCCCGGGTTGCCGGTAAACTGTTCCGCAACGCTGAAGGACTGCGACAGGAAACGCTGAATCTTTCTCGCACGGGATACCGTCAGCTTGTCCTCTTCGGACAGTTCGTCGATCCCCATGATGGCGATGATGTCCTGCAGTTCGTTGTACCGCTGGAGAATCTGCTGTACGGCGCGCGCCACCTGATAATGTTCCTCGCCGACCACTTCGGGCGTGAGGATTCTGGACGTGGATTCCAGAGGGTCGACCGCCGGATAAATCCCCTGTGATGCGATGGAACGGCTCAGTACCGTCGTTGCGTCGAGATGCGCGAACGTGGTCGCCGGAGCCGGGTCGGTCAGGTCATCCGCAGGAACGTAAACCGCCTGTACGGACGTGATGGAACCATGCTTGGTGGAGGTAATTCTCTCCTGCAGCACGCCCATTTCCGTCGCGAGCGTCGGCTGATAACCGACGGCGGACGGCATACGTCCGAGAAGCGCCGATACTTCGGAACCCGCCTGCGTGAAGCGGAAGATATTGTCAATGAAGAGCAGCACGTCCTGTCCTTCGCGGTCGCGGAAGTATTCCGCCATCGTCAGACCGGACAGACCTACGCGCATTCTTGCTCCCGGCGGTTCGTTCATCTGACCGTACACGAGCGCGGTCTTCGCGAGAACCCCGGATTCCGCCATTTCGTTGTACAGGTCGTTCCCTTCACGGGTACGTTCGCCGACGCCGGTGAAGACGGAAATACCGCCGTGCTCCGTGGCGATGTTGTGGATCAGTTCCATGATGAGGACAGTCTTCCCGACCCCCGCACCGCCGAACAGACCGATCTTACCGCCCTTTGCGTAGGGACAGATCAGGTCGATGACCTTGATGCCGGTTTCGAGAATTTCCGTAGAGGTCGCCTGTTCGTCGTACGCCGGTGCGGGACGATGGATTTCCCAGCGTTCCGCCGATTCCGGCGCGGGCTTTTCGTCCACGGGTTCACCGAGGACGTTGAAAATCCGTCCGAGCGTCTGTTCGCCGACCGGAACGGAGATCGCACGTCCGGTGTCGACCGCCTTCGTTCCGCGGACAAGACCGTCCGTGGAGCTCATCGCGATGCAGCGGACGACGTTGTCGCCGACGTGCTGCGCCACTTCCGCAGTGAGCTTTCTTCCGCCGACCTCAATCTCCAGCGCCGACAGAATCTCGGGAAGCCCGCCTTCTTCAAAGCGCACGTCAATGACCGGTCCCTTGACCTCCGTGACACGCCCGATGTTAATCTTTTCTGTTGACATATATAAACTCCAATATCAGACTTACTAAAATAATTTATCCATTTTAAAGTTTTTTGGAAGGGGTTTGGGGAAACCTTTTTTTCAAAAAAGGTTTCCCCAAAAAAATTCACT